>JAJYYW010000154.1 GCA_021800575.1 bacterium | reverse complement strand
CATCGCACCGCCAAACACGATCCGCACCGGTAACGCATTCATGAAGACCAGGTGCCGCGACAAAACGGGTATGCTGATGAGCCCGGTTGACGGCACCCTGAGCGGCTTCAACGGGGCGGTGAACCGTGAACCCGGCATCGTGAACAGGGAACCGTATGACCGTGGATGGCTTATCACTGCATCCATTCAGGAACACGGCCTGAAGTGGCTGCTGAACGATGAACTGGCGGTCAAATGGATGGAGATAGAGGCCGAACGGCTGCACAGTATCGTGCGGCAGGATATCGGTATTACGATCACGGACGGAGGTATGATCATTGAAAGCCTCGCATCGCTGGTGGATGCGGAACAATGGAAGCCGCTCATGCGTGCGTTTTTACTGAACGAGTAATGATACAAGAAAGGAGGAGAGTACCATGGTAGCGATAATGGTTGCTATAACGATCGTAGGGTTTGTGGTGCTGGACCTTGTGATCCAGGCAGTCCGGGGTAAACGGGCACGGCAGGAACAGCAGGTCAGACTGGACTTCTCTGACTTCCGCGTACCGGTGAACACCTTTTTCCACCCGGGACACACCTGGGTTAGTATCCTGTCGAACGGCGAGGTCCGCGTCGGTCTCGACGACTTCGCACGGAAGGTCATTGGAGACATAGAAGCTGTGGAGATACCGGGCCGCGGAAAGACCCTCAAACAAGGGGAAAAGGCGTTTACCGTCAAAGCCGGAAACAAAAAGCTGAGCTTCATATCGCCGGTTGACGGCGAGGTTACGGGCATCAACAACCTCATGCTCGCCAACCCGGTGCAGGCCGCAAGGAGTGCATACAGCAGCGGCTGGATACTGATCCTCAAACCGACCAATCTGGCTGCGAACCTGAAGGTCATGAAGATAGCCGAAGATGCCGTGGAATGGCTCAGGGCAGAGATCCGCAGGTTCCGTGAATTTGCACTCGGAGAAAATCTGCACTCCGTCAACGACGAGCTGCAGTATGAAGTGGGACGCACCAGTCAGGACGGCGGCTGCCTCACCGAGGGCATGCTGGGACGCATGGACGAAAAGGCGGTCAAATACTTCGAAGAAGCGTTCCTCGGGAACAAGGCGTAACCACGGTCAGGATACGCAGACGGGTACCCGTACACCAGGCCGGAAGCTCTCAACCTGAACGGTGAGAGATATGAAAGGAGCGGATGTATGGCGAAGATGGGCATTCTCATTGATATAACGAAGTGTATAGGATGCGGGGCCTGTGAAAAGGCGTGCAAGATGCGCAACGATCTGCCGACCGGACTTGAAAACAACCTGTCTGCCACGGCCTACACCGTGGTGCAGGAGCGGCGTCCGGGCATGTATGTGCGGCGCATGTGCATGCACTGCGAGAATCCGACCTGTGTATCCGTCTGCCCGGTGGGTGCGTTCACGAAGACGGCAGCAGGCCCGGTTACCTACGATAAGGACAAGTGTATCGGATGCAGGTACTGCATGTACTCCTGCCCGTTCAGCGTACCGAAGTACCAGTGGGACCGGGTGGTCCCGTACGTCCAGAAATGTTACCTGTGCGCCGACCGGATCGCAGAAGGGTCCGAGCCTGCCTGTACCGCAGCCTGCCCCACAGGCGCCAGCATATTCGGCGAGCGGGATGCACTGATCGAAGATGCGAAGAAGCGGATCCGGGATAACCCATCCCGGTACACTGACCACATCTATGGCGTGCAGGAGGTGGGCGGTACGTCGGTGCTGTACCTGTCGAGTGTACCGTTTGATAAGCTGGGCGAGCCGTTCACCATGCAGCTGCCCCACAAGCCGCTGCCCCTGTACACGTGGGCCGCGCTGGAAAAGGTACCGACCATCGTAGTTGTCGGCGGTGTTGTTCTGACGGGTATATGGTGGATAACCAGCCGCCGGGACGAGGTCAAAAAGTTTGAAGAGCGCACGCAGCAGCATCATTGGTGGCAGGCCGGAATGAAGAAGGATGATACCCACAAAGGCGGGGAGAGGAGGTAGGTATGCTGTTCAGAATACCGAAGATAACGCTGTGGAGGATCATCATCGCCGTCATTGTTACGCTCGGTATCTACTATACGGTCATACGCTATACCCGGGGTCTCGGTGCCGTAACGAATCTGAGCGACAAGTTCCCCTGGGGCCTTTGGGTGGGGTTCGATGTCATAACAGGCGTGGGACTCGCAGCGGGCGCATTCATCATAGCGCTGGCCGTCTACATTTTCCGCATCGATACGTACCGCCCCATTCTCAGACCCGCGATACTCACGGGGTTTTTGGGCTACTCGCTGGTGGCGGTCGGACTGCTGTACGATCTGGGCAAGTGGTTCGACGTCTGGCACCCTATCGTTTTCTGGAACCCGCACTCCGTGATGTTCGAGGTGGCGTGGTGCGTCATGTTATACTTATCGGTCCTCGCCCTCGAATTCAGTACCGTGGTATTCGAACGGCTCAGACTGAATTTTTTGAAACAGGCCATCCACCTGCTGATCATTCCCCTGTCCATACTCGGGGTCATCCTCTCGACCCTCCATCAGTCATCCCTCGGGTCCCTGTTTCTGATCGTGCCCTCGAAACTGTACGAACTGTGGTATTCCCCGTACCTTCCCCTGTTCTTTTTCGTCTCCGCCGTGTCCGTGGGTTTTGCGATGGTAACCATGGAGTCTTTCCTGAGCCAGCGGTTTCTTGGCAAGGGCATCGAGCTCAACCTGCTCAACGGCCTTGCACGGGTCAACGTCCTGGTCATGGCGTTTTACCTGACCATAAAGATCCTGGACCTTGCCAACAGGGGTGTACTCGGGGCTGTCCTGTCGTTACGCTTTGAAAGCGTCATGTTCGACATCGAGACCATGGTCCAGGTCATCATTCCCCTGTTGCTGCTCCTGATACCGGCGGTGAGGACAAGTGCCCGGGGGTTGTTCATTACTTCCCTGTTCATCGTCATAGGGTTTATCATGAACAGGCTCGACATCGCCATAACGGGCGTCGAGGCTTCTTCCGGGACGAGCTACTTTCCGGCGTTCGGGGAGATCGCAATCTCCGTTTTCCTGGTGACCATGGGATTCCTGGCGTTCGCGTTCGCTGCGACGTATCTGAATGTCTTCGTACATGTTCAGAAAAAAGAAGAAACACCCGTGGAGATCATTCATGATGTCTGATACGGACATGTCATCCTGCCGCACCACAGCCGTTCACGGACAAGCGCACCTTGGTTTTCCGAAAACCAGCCGCAACGGCGCGTATGCATCGTCCCGGCAGTTGCAGGCGGGACGGCAGGCCAGAGGGGAGGAAAAAGCTATGATAAACCTGAAGGTTGTACGTAACATGCTGCTTTTTGCCGGCATGGTCTGCATGCTTTTCTCCACGGTCACCGCGTGGGCGGCTGCACGCACCTATGTCGGGGTCGAAGCATGCGCTCTCTGCCATGAAAAGCAATACAGTATCTGGAAGACCAGCGCGCATGCAAAGGCGTACCTTGATTTAGGTGCCGGTGCACAGAAAGACCCCCGCTGTTTATCGTGTCATACGACAGGTGGAACAGCGGCATTCCCCAATGTGCAGTGCGAAGCCTGCCATGGTCCCGGGAGCGAATACTCGGATATGGAGACCATGAAGAATTTCAGAAAGGTCTGGGATGCCGGGTTGAACCGTCAGGCAGCAGGAACCTGTGTGAACTGCCACAATGAAAACAGCCCGACGTACCGCGGCTTCGACTTCAAAGCCTCCTGGATGGAGATTATGCACTGAGGCGGAAGCACCCGCCGTTACGAAATGAACTCAACCTTAACCGGCGGTATGAGCTTGCGGTCTGCAGCCTGCCTGATAAATTCCTCAATCCCGGCCCTGCCTTCCTGACCGGGCTCAAGGGTGTAGTTGTTCACGTACATCAGCGCGAACTGCTTCACCCGCTTCATATCGAGTCCTCGCGAGTATTTCGCAGCGTATCCCATGGCCTCTTCCTCGTGCGCGAACCCGTAGGCAATACTGTCCTTGATGGCCTGATTGATCGTATGCTTGAGCTGTTCGTCCAGGGAGCGCAGGACAAGGTTTATGCCGAGGGGGAGCGGCAGTCCGGTCTTTTCAAGCCACCACGTTCCCAGGTCAACGGCCACATGCAGGCCGTCATCGGCGTACGTGATCTGGCCTTCGTGGATAATAAGCCCGGCCGGCACTTTTCCTTCCTTCACAGCCGGCATGATCTTGTCAAAGGGCATGACCCGATACTTGAAATCCTTGAGGTAGAGCTTCAAGGCGAGCAGTGCCGATGTATATTCGCCGGGCACAGCGATCTCTTCGCCGGGCGTGAGCTTCGTATCCCTGCTGACCACGATGGGGCCGTAGCCTTTGCCCATGCTCGCCCCGCAGGACAGTATCTGGTAGTCCCCGGCAATGTACGGATAGGCGTGTAGCGACGCAGCCGTGACATCGAGGAGCGGCTGGCCCTGCGTCCCCTTTGCCATGGCACGCTTGTTCAGGGTTTCAATGTCCGTCAATATATGCTCAAACGTTATACCCGTGACAGGAATCTTGTGGTGCGTCATGGCATAAAACATAAACGCATCGTCCGCATCCGGGCTGTGTCCTATCGTTATTACCTTGTCATTCATACACTCTGTATCCTTCCTTTTTTTATTCCCGTATCTCTGCCGGGACTATCTGTTTCCACCAGACCTTTTCCGGGTCACCTCCGGCGATGGAAAACAAGCACATCCAAAAACAGATCTTCCAATGAACAGGCATAGCAGAGA
>JAJYYW010000153.1 GCA_021800575.1 bacterium | reverse complement strand
CCGCAGATCAGCTTTGAATTGAATGAAAAGGACTGGCGCGACTCGATCACCGGCAAAGAGGGCGTGGACTCCGTGATGGGCATGTTCTTCAACCCTGCCATGCTCAACAAGGGCAAGTACGACTCGCTGATCGGTGTCAAGGGCGTGCTGAACCTCGTCCTGTCACGGGAGGCCGGTGAACCGTTCACTGCAAAGCTCCAGTTCAATAACGCCAACCTTCCGGCGAGTACCATCAAGATGAAAGCATCGGAATACTCCGATATGCTCAAAGGCAAGATTAACCCGGTCACCGCATTTATGTCCGGAAAACTGAAGATAGCGGGAGACATGGGTCTTGCTATGAAACTGCAGATGTTCATCAAATAAAAACAGCGCCGATGATTCCGGAGCACCGGATCATGCTGCGGACGCCACCGAACCGATCCCCCGGTACAGAACCGTTGGAACGCGATACGTGCCCGGATGTTTGCCTGCCCGGGCAAGCGCCGTTTTCCCTCAGCGCTTTATCCCCCGGCTCCTGCTGCTCCCTTGTGTAAAAACATGTTGAAACAAACAGGCAAATCGTTTACAAGAGAAAAAGCCATGCAAATGCAGACGAAGGGAACATGAACCTCCATGAAGGACGATTGGACAAACAAAATTGCGGACACGGTCGCACGCCTCTCAAAAGAGTACGCCGCCGATGGGTACGAGGTCTGTGTGTCCACGACAAAGAAGCTGACCATTGCACTCGATGACAACAAAGGCATCGAGCGCCTGCAGGCCGACGAAGAAACCGGCATCGCTCTGCGGACATTGAAACAACAGCGTCTGGGGTTTTCCTTCAGTTTCAATAGCTCGGATCTGTCGGTCGAGGAAACCTTCCGGCGGGCGCTGGACAGCGGTTCCGTCCTCGATAAACAGGAGTTCTCCTTCGCCGCAAATAAACCGGACAGCATTCCCGCCGGACAATTCTGTGACCCGGAAGCCCGGACCATACCCGAGAGCAAAAAGATTGGACTGCTCGAAACGATGGCAGACGCGGCACGGACCGATCCGAGGATCATCCGGGTGGAACGGCCTTCGTACGAGGAGACGATCAACACCGTCTCCCTGTTTAACTCCTCGGGCATAGCGAAACGTGCAACAACGTCGCGATTCGGTATCAGCATTTCCGTGCTTGCGCGCGAAGGCACGGAGTCCCAGATGAGCTGGGATTTCCAGGGCACCAACGCATTTTACCGTCTGGACCCCGGACGGGTCGCTCGTTCCTGCGCTCAGCAGGCACTGCAGACGCTGGGGGGCATCCAGCTCATCACCGGTTTTTATGATACCGTGCTGACCCCGTTCGTCGCATCGCAGTTTTTGAGTGTCCTGGCGGGATCGTTCAAAGCGGATGCGGTGTACAAGCGGACATCCCTGCTCGCGGACAAGCTTTACCAGCAGGTGTTCCCTTCCCACGTGAGCATGTACGACGACCCCGGTCTTGATGACGGCGCGGGTTCCGTTCCATTCGACGCGGAGGGTGTTCCCGCCTGCAGGAAGGCCGTGGTCGACCGGGGGGTCGTGACGGCGTTCCTGTATGACCGGAACTACGCACTGCTGATGCACGGGGAAACAACCGGGAATGCCGTGCGTCATTCGCTGACACAGCCTCCCGTAACCGGCATCACGAATTTCGTTTTGAACTCGGAACGGTCGTCGGCACAGGACGTGCGGCATGCCCTGTCCGACGGGCCGGTCATAACAGAGCTCATGGGACTGCACACGGTCAACACCGTCTCCGGCGAATTTTCGCTCGGAGCACGGGGGTACCTGATTAAAGCAGGGAAATTTTCGACCCCCTGCAAAAACATCACGGTTTCCGGAAACCTCTTCGGCCTTTTCAACAACATCGAACGTGCCGGGGACGACCATATGCTGTACGGCAATATCCTGGCCCCGTCCCTGCTTATCAAGTCCCTGAAAATATCGGGAGCAGCAGGATGAAGCTCGCTTCCTTCGGAAAAACGAACGTCGGGATGAAGCGCTCGCACAACGAGGACGCATTTTACCGCAATGATACCATCGGGTTGTACCTCGTGGCTGACGGCATGGGAGTCCACAAAGCCGGGGAAATCGCCAGCAACATGGCTGTTGACAGCATCAAGAACTATGTCCTCAACCATGCAGGGAACCCGGAACTCGCGCTGGTCGACGCCATCTATGTCTCGAACAGCCTTATTTTCAAATCCGCATCGGCAAACACGCAGTACAACGGTATGGGAACGACCATCGTTTCCATGTTTATCTATAATGGCACTGCGTCGCTCTGCCATGTCGGGGACTCGCGCGCGTACATGCTCAGCGAAGGCAAGCTGGTAAAGCTCACCGAGGACCACACCTATGTCAACGAACAGTTCAAAACCGGACTGATCACCCAGCAGCAGATGGAGACCCACGCCATGCGCAATGTTCTCACCCGCTCCCTCGGATTTTCGGAGCAGGTCAGGGTTGAATCGCAGAAATTGAATGTCCATGCGGGTGACCGGTACCTGTTGTGCTCGGATGGACTGAGCCACATGGTCCCGGACGATGTCATAGCAGAGCTCGGCAGTATCCCGGATGCTGTGCACGCGGTGTCCACGCTCATCGACGTGGCCAACACGAACGGCGGTGATGACAACATAACCGTGGTCATCATCGACATCATGGAGTAACCCATGAAGAGGATCCGTCCTCCCGATCACAAAACCAAGATTATCTGCACCATCGGCCCGTCGTCGGCCTCTTCCGGCATGCTGGGCAAGCTCATCCACGCAGGCATGAACGTGGCACGTCTCAATACATCGCATGGCTCGATTGATGAGCACCGGGCGACCATCCGCCGCATCAGGGCAGAGGCCGCCCGCCAGGACAAGATCGTCAGCATCATGGTCGATCTTCCGGGACCCAAGATACGCATCGGCATAATCCGCGACGCCCCCCTTGTCCTGAAGAAAAACGATGTCGTAACCCTGGCTACCGGAGCCGGCAGCGGCACGGCTCTCCGCATTCCCGTGGAGTACCGCGCACTCCCGTCGCTGGTTTCCCGCAGCAGTGTTATCTATTTGAATGACGGTTTCATCCAGCTCAAGGTCCTGCAGGTACGTGCCGGCGAGGTCGTGTGCCGCGTCATGATCGGAGGCAGCCTGCTGTCCCATAAAGGGCTGAACATCCCCAACATGAAATCGGGCGCCCCCGCGGTCACTGCCCGTGACCTGGCTATTGCCGGCAGGCTGCTGGGCGAGGGCGTCGACCTGTTCGGCGTTTCCTTTGTCGAGAACGAAAACGATATAAAAAGGATACGACGGTTTGTCCGCAACCGGGGAAAATCCCCGGTGATCATAGCGAAAATCGAGCGCGGAGAGGCGGTCAGGAATATCGACGGTATCCTGGACAGTGCCGACGGGATTATGGTGGCACGCGGAGACCTCGGGGTCGAAATACCGATCGAGCAGGTGCCGGTTGTCCAGAAACATCTCATCCGGAAGGCGAACGACCGGAACAAGGCGGTCATCACGGCAACACAGATGCTGCTCTCCATGACCGAGCACATCAGGCCGACCCGTGCAGAGGTGACGGATGTCGCCAATGCCATCCTCGATGGCACGGATGCGGTGATGCTGTCCGAGGAAACGGCCATGGGGACCTACCCTGTTGAAGCCGTTCGCATGATGGCGAAGATTGCCGGGATCACCGAGGCAAAACGGTACACGTTTTCCGGGCCGGGCACACCCGGCCTGCAGAACGACACCGGAGCACCGATCGGAGAAGAGGTCGACGACATCGTCGCGTACATCATGAAGCACACCGTGGATACGATGCATATCAGGTATGCGGTGATGGGACCCGGTACGGGGACAGCGCCCTCCAGGATATCGAAAGCACGGCCGGACTGCTGGATTCTCCCGCTCACCGCCGACATGAAGATGTTCCACCTGTTCAACCTGACCTACGGTCTGCATCCGGTGCTCATACCAAAACGGCGGCCGCCCCTGCACAGGGATATCGTCAGGGCCCTGTCCGACGGCGGACTGGTCAACTACGGGGATACGTTGTTGTTCATGGAGGAATCTGCGGCACCGCAGGGAGGTTATGCCAGCTCCATGGACATTGTCACGGTATAAATCCGGAACCGGCAAGCAGGTGGGTTGACCATGCTCCGCCGAGGCATGGCACCGGCGTCAGGTTACCCGGGCAGTGATGCGAAAAACTGTTCAAGCGCAGCGTTCACTTCCGCGGATTTCTCCATCATCACCATATGTCCTGCATCGGCAAGGGTCACCAGCCGCGAGCCCCCGATATGCTGGTTCAGGTAGAGGGCGTACTTCAACGGGGTCATCATGTCCGCCTCGCCGGCTATGATCAGGGTCTTCGCCCTGATCATAGCGGTGCTGTCCATGACATCAAAACGGTCACATGCCGTAAAATCCCGGTATGCGGCTTTTGCCGGTACACGAGCAAGTATCCGTGCGAACGCAGACGTCGCCGTAGCGTCCGCCGCTGCAGACAGAGAGACCGAAGACGCGAGTCCGACGTACTGTGCGTAGTCCGATTCGATGGACGCAAAGACCTGCGGCATGACGCGCAGGCGGGCGCCGGTCGCAACAAGCACAAGCCCGGCAAGCAGTTCCGGGTGCAGGATGGCGATCTGCTGGGCTATGGCACCTCCCATGGAATGCCCGATCACGACAAACTTGCCGGTTGCAAGCTTGCGGGTAAGTGCGACAACTATTTCGGCATAATCGTTCAC
>JAJYYW010000152.1 GCA_021800575.1 bacterium | reverse complement strand
TCAGAAGCACAGAGCGCCGGTCAACGGTCCATACCTCGATGTCGCCATGGCCCATCTGAACGATGGTCTTTGCCATCATATCGAAGTCCCCTGCCCCGCCCAGAAGCCCGGGCATGAGCACAAGGATCGCCTTCAGACTGGCGGGTTCGGGATTGTATGAATACCGGGTAAATACAGCCTCATCGCGACTCGCGGGTGTCGATGTCATTAAAATAGGATTCGGTGCAACGGTAAACGATGTCGGCACCTCGTAGTGCCTGATCTGTACCGGTGATGATTGGGTGCTCGTGCTGTTCGAGCATGCGGCAAGCAGAAAAACGGTTACGCCCGCAAGTATCATAAGCCTTGTGTTCATACATCCTCCTTGTGTCGGGGAGGTCGCTTTCCTTCAAACAACACTGTTGTACGGCGGAAAGGCCTCTGCCTGCAACACTACCAGAACTGCAGGAAAAAAGTCAATCCCAGGCCCGGTATTGTTCTCACTATTTTATTGCCTTCGTACAACGATACATGGTAGTGAAGACAGTACCACCTCGAACGGTGACTATGGCTTACACATAAGGAGGCTGTATGAAATTTGTCGTCCTCGGAGGCGCCGGAGACATGGGCAGTGAGGTTGTTGCGGACCTTGCACGGTTCTCACCTGAGAGCACGGTTGTCATCGTTGATCTGAGAACGGATATCGCAGAAAAAAAGGCCAGATCAATCGGCCTGCCCAATATCGGGATCGAACCTTGCGATGTCAACAAGCGCGACGATGTTCTGAGATTGCTGCGCGGTGTCGACGTGGTGGTCAACTGCGTGGGGCCATTCTACAAATACGAAAAGGTCGTACTGCCGCTGGCCATCGAGGCCGGTACCGGTTACGTTGATATCTGCGACGACCACGATGCAACCGAACGCGCTCTTTCGTACAGCGACATGGCACGTTCCAACAAGGTCACTGCCCTGATCGGCATGGGCTGGACGCCCGGCATCACCAACGTGCTGGCGCGATACGGTGCGGACAAGCTCGACACCGTAGAATCGATCCGCATCTATTGGGTGGGTTCCATCGCCGATTCCGAAGGACTGGCTGTTACCAAGCACGTTTTCCATGTGATCCAGGGAACCGCGCCGAGCTACGAAGCACGACAGTGGATCGACGTCAATGCCTTATCGGGCAACGAGGACGTCACATTTCCTGAGCCGATAGGCCTCCAGAACACCTACTACGTTGGTCACCCGGAACCGGTCACCATCCCGCGGTATATCAAAGGCGTCCGGGATGTTACCCTCAAAGGCACCCTGCTTCCCAAAGACATCAACAAGCTCGGAAAGTTTCTCGTGGATACCGATGCCGTTTCGACCGAAAAAAAACTCCATGCGGTCAGCGAGTTCCTGAGCGGAGACCTCGTCGTGCTTTCGAACATCTTCGGGTCCAAAGACAAGCCCCTGCCGGTGTCCGGACTGCGTGTCGATGTCAGGGGAACCGCAGCGGGCAGGCAGAAGACCTACGCATGGGGGGCTATCGACAGTATGAGCAGGCTGACCGGTATACCGGCGTCCATCGGGGCGCAGATGATGGCGAAGGGCATGATCCAGCAGACCGGTGTCATCCCTCCCGAGGCGTGTATCCCGCCGGCACCGTTCATCGAAGAACTGAAAAAACGGGACATCGAAATTGAAGACCTGTAAGGAGGTGTCATGGTTACCGTAGAAACACTGATAAACACGCTGAACACATTCGTGCAGAAGGTGAATACAAACACAACCCTGAAAAAGATCCTCAAGGGATGGTCAAAACTCCTGGTGGTAAAAACCAAGGACCCGGATGCGGTTGCGACCCTGAAGGTGGAAAAGGGGACAGTCGTCGACGTGAAGCTCGAGGACACGCAGGACGCTGATATCACGCTGTCCGCGAATGCGGATGTTATCAACGACATCTTTACGGGAAAGGCAAACCCTTCCCGGCTCTACCTCGACGGCACGCTCAAGGTGTTTGCATCCCAGAAGGACCAGATGGTCCTCGATTCCATCGTTGACATCGTCTGGAAGTAACCATGCCGAAGCTCAAGAAAGCACTGCACCTCAGAACGCTCATTTCTGCGAGCGCCGGCATAGCGCTTGCGTCGAGTGATTTTCCGGCTCTGATAAAGGCGGCGTCCCAGGCCGGGGGATGGTCAATTTTTCTGGTCATTCTCTGCAGCGGTATCATCACGGGGCTGGTCTCCCTTTCATTTGCGGAACTCGCAGGTATGTACCCGACCGCGGCCGGCGTGCGGGTGTATACGAAAAAGGCGTTCGGCGACACCCCGTCACTCACGATCACGATCTTCTACGTGTTTTTTTCCATCATCATAGCGTCCGCTGAAACATACATCTTTTCTGCGGTACTCCATGCGCTGTCCCCGGCCCTTTCAGCGCGGTTCTGGGTTCTCATATTTTTGATTGTCGCTATCGGTATGAACATCCTCGGTGTTGAGATTGCGGGCGCCTTACAGGATGTCCTGACCTTCATGATGTTTGCGGGCATCATCGGCCTGTCGCTGTACGCGATATACTCACCGCAGTTCAGCCTTGTCTCGGTACCGTTCGCGCCGGCGGGTATCGGCGGCTTCGGTACCGCTGTCGCGACATCGATATTCGTGTACACGGGCTTTGAATGGACGACCCCGCTTGCGGAGGAGGTGGCTTCCGGGAAATCCGTGCTCTCCTACTCCCTGCCCCTCTCGGTGGCACTGCTCACCGTAACCTTTGCATTGTTCTCGTATGCCTTGATGGGAATCGTACCGCTCAGCCGTGTAACCCATACGCCGATTCCCCACCTGATCTTCGGACAGACACTCGCCGGACATCTGGGAATGTACCTCATGGCCGCGGTCAGCTTCCTGGCAACCATGACGTCGTTCAATGCAGGGGTCATGGGGAACTCACGGCTGATCTATGCACTCGCCCGGGAAGGAAGCTTCCCCAGATTCATGAGCAAACTGCATCCCCGGTACTTTACCCCGTGGATCGCGCTCCTGATTATCTTCTCCATCATTGCGGTCTTTTCTGTCACCATTGCCTTTCATCCCCGGGCATTCCTGGTCCCGATCCTCGTGGCGGCATCCATAGAAACACTCATGTATGCCATCATTTCGTTCTCCGTTATAGCCCTGCGGTACCGTGAGAAAGGCACTGCACGCATATTCCGGATACGGGGCGGGATCCTGGTCCCCCTGTTCACCGGCTTCGTGTTCCTCCTGCTCACGCTTGGTATCCTTGCATCATCGTCAAAATACGTCGCTATCCTCTTTAGTTCGGGCTTGGCACTCTCCTACCTGTACGCCAAATACGTCGTACCCCGGCTTGAACATTGATTTTGCACAACACGCGCTAAGTATGCTATGAATGAAACAACGGTGGCAGGAACGGCTGTTTCCCGGTCCCTGCCCTGAGGTGAGAAGGAACTCGAATGGAAGAAGAACTATTTAAAAGATTCGGCAAGGTATTTCCCCGGGGCACCATGTTGTTCCGCGAGGGTGACACCGGCGACGATATGTACATCATCGACAGCGGCAAAGTGAAAATATTCAAAGAGATCGGCGGTATGGAAAAGGTGCTCGCACTGCTCGGACAATCGGATTTTTTCGGAGAGATGTCACTGCTCAATAAGAAGCCCCGGTCCGCGGGCGCGGAGGTCGTGGAGGATGCGAAGATCGTGGTCATCAACAGCAGCACATTCGACACCATGATGCGGAACAATGCAGAGATAGCAATCCGTATTATCAGGACCCTCGCCAAGCGCCTTGAAGATGCGGACGTCCAGATCACCAACCTCATGATCAAGGATTCAAACCAGAGGATCATTGTGACCCTGCTCAAGCTGGCGGAAAGCGGCATGGTGATCGAGGACGGGAGGTTTCTGAAAACCGATGCGGAGAAGATCGCAGTGACGACCGGTCTCGAGAAAGGCAAGGTCCACGAACTCATGGATAAACTGGTCACCAGCAGGCTCATCGAAACCACCGATAACGGTATCCTGATCAGGAGCACCGACAACCTCAAGAAATACCTCGATTACCTTGTCATGAAAGAACAATTCGAAGGCATGTAAGGAACATGCGGATGCTATGAAGATACGGATTCTGGGATGTCACGGCGGCGAACTGCCGCACTACCGGACAACCTCATTTCTCATCAACAAACGGATCCTCCTCGATGCCGGGGCCGTCACCGGTGTTCTCGGGTTGAACGAGCAGCTTGCCCTGGAACATGTCATCCTGACCCATGCACATGCGGACCATGCACGGGATGCTCTGTTCCTCGCGGACAACATCATCGGTGCAGGGGGAAAAGGATTTACGCTGTATGGACTGCCGTCCGTTGTGCAGGATGTGCACCGGCACCTGTTCAATTGGCACGTGTGGCCGGATTTCACCCAGCTCCCGAACCGGCGCACGCCCGTGGTCACCCTGAAACGCGTTGAACACGGGAAAACCGTCAGGATCGACGGCATCGAGGTGACCCTCTGCAAGGTGGATCACACGGTACCTTCGGCCGGGATCATCATGGATGACGGGAAAGCGAGCATCGTGTTCAGTTCAGACACCGCACCGACGGACACACTCTGGAAGCTTGCCGCGAAAAAGACAAATCTGAAGGCGGTTTTCATAGAATGCTCGTATCCGGACGAACAGAAGCACCTCGCCCGCCTGTCGAAGCACCTGACACCGGCACTGCTCCGGGGCGAACTGCACAAAATAGGGAGAAGCGTTCCCGTCTACGTGTACCACATAAAACCGCAA
>JAJYYW010000151.1 GCA_021800575.1 bacterium | reverse complement strand
CTGAAGCCGCGGCAGGGAACATGAATCCAAAAGCCAGCACAACCACCAGCACTACGGTGATATTCCGGATAATCGTCTTCTGTTTGATCATTTTTCCTCCTTGTTTTTTCCAAAGGCGTTCCGAATAATCGATCATAAAAGCGGGGTTTGTGTCAAGAGAAAACTGGTGTCATTCCGTCTCAGGTCAATAGCCTGCTGGACAACTGGCACTTTCGTCAGTGAACGCACAGTGAAGCACGCTCGCTTTCATAACACCAACGAACGGCAGATTGCGTCATCGCACTAGCATGCAGGACCTCTTTCAACATCCTGACAAGGCCTGGCACCTTTCTCCTCTGGTCATCGTCCCCCACCTCGAGTATCCCTCACTCGACAGGAGGGAGGGTGGAGTCATATGGCTGCATCTTTCCCTGCTACGGGTACTACGATGGTGCACATCCTTATTTTTATCATCCCCACTCCTGGTCGGAGAGGGCGGGGTAAACTTTCCCCCGTGTGGTCTGCCTCAGCGTTTCGTCAACGGTGTCTGCCCCGCCCGAGCCTCCATGTCCCATTTCACCGGTTTTTTCCGTTGCTCCATTGAAGTGCCTCTGCTCGTCATGACGCGTATGTGCGCTACAGCGTCAATCAGTGGACAACCGTGCACTTGATGAGCTTTGGATGCACCAGTGCCTCAAAGTCCTTGTACGCCATCTTCACCAGCTCGATGTGCGAACCCGCGTTGAACGCGATCTCCTCGTCATTGGCGAGGGTATCGGCAACGAAAACATCCATGCCGTAGATGTTTCCGAACGGCGGCATCGCGCCGAGTTCGCATTCCGGGAACATGTCCCTAAACTCTGTTTCGCTCGCGAGAATGACGCTCTGTGCCCCGGTGGCCTCTTTCAAGAGGAGGAAATCGACCTTGCACGAGGCGGGTAACACCACCATGGCCATCCTGTCGTCGATCTTGACCATAACGGTCTTTGCCACTTCTTTTCCCGGGATGTGCGAAGTCTGTGCGATCTCGTTTGCGGTGTACGCCGGTGAATGCGTTATGACCACGTATTTAATGCTGTTGGTGTCGAGTAACCCTTTTAATTTGCCGGTTAACATAGCCAGTACCTCCTTTTTTATTCATCTCGGAGAACGCTTTATAACCTTGCCCTGCATTCTGTTCCTTCTGGCGGTACTTCCTTACTCACGTTTTAAAAAGATATGCTGTTGACATTAATATAATTACTTCATAACCTGTGGTCAAACCTATAAAAAAGCAGATAAACCAACAAGATACAGAAAGGACAGCATAGGGGTCAGCCCTTGACATTGGACATTCGCTTCGTCTCTATAGCCTGCAACAACAAGCCTCAGGAACTCCACCGCCGCCTGTTTGCGGGCCTCGATGCTATTGTCCGTCATCGTCACTACTTGTTTGCGATGATTATCTTTTATTTCGGCCGGGTATTTGCACGCCATGAGGGCTGCAACAGGCTTACCCGGTTGCCTTCCGTGTCGATAAACGAGACGTATTGTCCGATACCCGGTATCTCCATGGGCTCGCCGAGCACTTTACCGCCTGCCTCGGCAACTTCCCTCATGGATTTTCTGATGTCATCCACTGATATTACAACAGACGGATATTGAGCGGGCATGTCTTTTTGTTTCGGATAAAAGCCGCCGTTGATAGCACCAGGGTTTTTCGGTATTCCATCGTTGGTTTCCGTTGTCGTGACCACCACATAGTTACCCATATCGGGTCCCATCAACTCTGTTTTCCAGCCGAACACTTTTGCGTAGAACTTTGCCATGCGGTTTCTGTCATCAGCCGGCATTTCAAAGTGTACTACAGGGTCCATTTTGCTCATATTTTTTCCTCCTTATCACGCGGTGCGTCAAAGATGCGCGTGATGCTTACGCCCCTTTCCCTTTTGTCACCGTTGTCATACTAACCGCCTTTTTGCAGCTACCTATCGTAGTTGCACTCCGTTATTTACATGTTGTTCGGGGAGCTGTGAATTCAGGCTGCCTTTTGCCACGGGCTTGGCTGAGTTTTACCCGTGGCGATCAGCTTGCGCAAATTGCCCTTTACGAGCGTACTCCACCCTGCCAAGCAGTCGTTGTAACATTCAAGCGACGGTACGAGGCCTCTGTGCGTGAAGTGCACTTCTGTTTTGTCGCCCTTTTTAGCGATCTCAAAGACTATGTCAGTGCCCTTCCACTCGCTCCTATTTTTTAAAAAGCTCAGGTCGGCGTCAACCACGTGCCAGACGACTTTTTTACCCGGAACGAATTCTGTTATCTTTTGCCTGGAGCGGTGTACGTTCTGATAACGATACGTGAACTCCGCGCCGAGTCTGTCGGTCCTGCCTTTAATTTCTCCTGACCACCATCCCTGAACATTATTGATGGCAGCGAAGGCTTTTTCCGGGGGCTGGTTTACCGAAAATGAAATGGTGTAATCTTGATCTTTCATTTTATTTCTCCTCTTTAGTTCGCGTATGCTCTCTTTAAGCTTTCTAAATCGATCTTCTTCATCTGGAGCATTGCACTCATGACCCTTTGCGACTTCAAATGGTCGGGATCACTCAACAGCTTGCCCAAGACAACGGGAACGATCTGCCATGACAGGCCGAACTTGTCTTTGAGCCAGCCGCACTGCTGTGCTTTTTCATCGCCGCCCTCCGAGAGCTTCTGCCAATAATAATCCACTTCTTCCTGTGTCTTGCAATTGACAACAAATGATACGGCCGGTGAAAAAGTGAACTGAGGGCCGCCGTTGATGGCGACAAATTCCTGTCCGTTGAGCTGGAATTCTACGGTCATCACCGTGCCTTTCGGCTTTCCCGAGGCCTTCGCTGCTTCTTCGTCATAGCGGGTGATGTTGAGCACCTTTGAATTCTTGAACACAGAGACATAAAAGCTTACCGCCTCTTCTGCCTGATTGTCGAACCATAGAAACGGGATTATTTTTTGCATAACGTACCTCCTCTCGTTTGTGATGATTCTTTCTTATGCAGCCTTTTTCTTACGGATACAGAGTCTTGCTGCAAGCTCGTCGAGGCGGTCATAGGATTCCCTGACCCCTTCTTCCATACCTCTCTGGAGCATGCCGTCCCTGTCCTCGACAGACTGGAAAATGTCTTTGATCATCATCCTGGTCCTGGCTTCAAATCCATAGACGTACTGTTCGATATCTTCTTCCAGGAGTACGGTTTGCATCACCTCATGACCGGGCATGTCCTCGTATTCGGACGTAGAAACAAGCCGTTCCGGCGAAAGTACCTCTTTATATTCGCCATGGAATGCGTACTCTTTGCCGCTGGCATCGTGCTGAATAAACCGCCAGGTACCTCCGGGTTTTACGTCCATTTTATCGACTACCGTCTTGAGACGCCTCGGCCCCCACCACTCCGGTATAAAGTCCGGCTCTGTCAGCGCCCTGAAGATGCATTCCAGCGGCGCATTGAATGTCCGTTCTATGACGATCTCCTGTTTCCCGGGCTCTGCTATGAACCTCGTAAGCTTGTCTTTGACGGGCCCCTTTTTGATAAGGTCGTCTTTTACTCTCCCCCTTTTATCTTTCAATGAACTTGCCATGTTGTCCTCCTTCTTTCTACCCATTCTCGTTGCACTGCGAGTTTAATAAGGTAAGGACGTCCAGGGCCGAGGTCAAGGGACGGCAGAGGGGTCAGCCCTTGACATGAGAACATGCATCTCTGCCCCTGCGTTTGCCCCTGAACTGTAATGTACGAATCATTCGTTAAGAAAGGCTGGTTTTCCCCTCGTGCGGTATTATGATGCGGAAAAGGTGTCGCGGATCTTGTCGATGCGGATCCCGAACTGCTCGGTCAGCCTGCCCTCATCGGACGCATTCCTGATACCGATCGCGATATACGCGGTCCGCATGGATACGCCGTAGGTCCGGGAAAGCTGGATCGTCTTGATCGTCGCCCACCTGAGGATAAACTTGAAGGCGAATTCGTACACCTTTTCATCCACGTTCCTGATGTCCGCGGTCAGCGCATCGGGATGGACTTCGAGTACGAGATTATGAACGATCCTGTGGACAAAGCCGGACTCGTATATCTTGCGGTATCCGAACCGCCGGATAAACCCGTTGAGCCACTCGAGATACGAGGCGAGCACGCCCCCCGCATTCGCCAGGATGTCCGGAAACGATACCCTGCCCATGTCTTCGAGAATCTCTTCCGCCTCCGCAGACACCGGGCCGTTCGCCGCCTGGAGCAGGTAGTCCGCCTCGAACGACCGCACGAACATATGCCTGCCATCCTGCTCTTCGCTGTTGGTGATGACCTCTTCGAGGGCAGCCGGGACCGCGACATCGACCACGGCCGTGAGCGGGAGCAGGGTCTGTGCAGGGATGAACTGAGAGCCTTCCCGAAGATCGGCCGGGGCGTCGGCAAGCCGGGCAGTGCCCTTCATGCACAGGCCGGCAAGCTCTGTGACGTGACGGATGCCGTACTCGTTGACCAGGGTGCCGCTCACGTCCGAGATCATCCTGATCGTGGATCCAATCCCGTCCAGTGCATGGGCGAGAGAGGCGCCGACCTTGCCGAAGCCCTGGATCGAAAAGGTGAGCATCTGTATCCGTTCGCGCGCTGCATCGGAGAAGGGCCCGTCCTGACGGATGGCCTCTGCTACCCTGGATCCGTCCGACCAGAGACCGGGATCGTTGTATTCCTGATAATTCTGCTGGGCCCCGAGCACCTCGATCAATCCCCTGCCCGTCGCTCCGGACCTCAGCGCAAGACCTTCGCTTCCGGGTTTTCCGGTGATCGCCGAGGCGCTGT
>JAJYYW010000150.1 GCA_021800575.1 bacterium | reverse complement strand
TCTGCTGTTGCGGTCCGAGGACATCCCGCTCCTGTTTTTCTTGCCCGCGGCTTTTTTTGCCCTGGCCTGGGAGCCGTTTCAATTAAACCTTTCCATGGGGCAGACATCCATTCTGGTCACCCTGTTCGTCATAGCAGGATGGTACTTTTTGAAAAAAAACAGGGACGGAACCGCCGGTATCGTCATCGCGATGGCGACGATGCTCAAGTTTTATCCCGGTCTCCTGATTGTCTACCTGCTGATCAGCAGACGCTATAAAGCCTTCGTCTTTTCCATCATCGGTATCGGTAGCATCGTCGTCCTCATGCTCCTGACAACGGGAAACGACTTTTTCCATTTTCTCACGACCGTCGTGCCGTACGACGTCCGCTACTGGGTGGCACACCTGGAAAATTTTTCCATCAGTGGGTTCGCCACAAAACTGTTCCTTTCGATACACACCCGGGGCGCGGGCGGCGCATTCACGGCATCGCTGAACCCGCTTCACCGGGACATATTTCTTTATTTGATGGACGCCCTCCTGCTGGTACTGATCGGCTGGAGAATGAGACAGCATGATGTCACCGGTGACGAGGGATATTCCATCTTTATTATCGCTGCGCTGCTCATGTCACCGCTGTGCTGGGATCATTACCTGACCCTGCTCCTTCTGCCCCTGGCTGCCCTGGCGAAAGGGTTGTACAGGAAACCTGCCCTGTTCGATATCCTGCTGTATGTAACCGGTGTGTTTCTGGTATCGGTCGACAACAACTCCGTCTACTTCCAGAAGGCACTGACACTTGCCCATGCACTGATTCGCGGCAACCCCCTGGATTGGATATACAGGATGACGTTTTTCTCAGCCCCGTTTTATGGTATGCTCATCCTGCTGTTCCTGATGTTCAAGATGCTTCCGCCGTACCGGGCGGAACTTACGAACGCACAGACGCATAAAGGAGGACAAACGTATGCTTAAAAAGAACGCCTTCGGGCTTGCCTGCGGCATGGTAACCGGCCTTGCCCTGTTTCTGGTGACGAATTACGTGGTGTTGCTGCACCATGGCGGAGCTACCCTGATAAAGCTTGAGCAATTTTATTGGGGCTATTCAATAACATTTATCGGCTCGCTCCTCGGGTTCTTTTACGCCTTTATCGACGGTTTCATCACCGGCTGGTTTATCGCGCTCTTCTATAACCTTTTTGCCTGAAGGAGTACATGGCCATGGCAGCACAACGATGCCGGTTGTCTGTAGAGAAGTTTTATTGGTTCTCAAGGAATCAGGAGGCCAATCGATGACGGCTATGAGATCGAAGCTACCCTCGAGGGAGACAACGCACACGATATGAACCGCACGTTTCTGTCTGTGCTGAGAAGCACAAAAGGGGACGCGCCTGCGTGCGGAATAGACCTGCGGCGACACCGTGGAGAAATTCTTCGACTTCGTTTCCGAGGGTACGTGCACAGCGGAACCATCCCGGCTGTGCATCAGAAAGGATGAAAGGTCGAAAGCGTCACCTACCCGCTCGTGCTCAACGACCTTGTGCCAGCCATTCAGTTGTGCTGGTCATTGCGTTCAAAACCGGGCGCCGGCCCTCATTGCAGAAGCCAGGCATCGATAGCCATGATGAACAGGGACAGATTCCTTCTTCACCGAAAGAGTCCTTTATCGTGGATGACTATCCCGTTCATAGATTCGTTTGCATTCACCGACAAACGCCTTGCCCAACCGGGGACAGTTCTTGATGATGACATCGCTGTTGTCCTGCTTCTGGGCACTGGCGGACCAATTGTACGAACCCATGATAATGGTCCTGCCGTCTATCACGCAGAGCTTGTTGTGTTCAAGAACTACCCTTGGCTTGATAATGACCGTGATCCCTGCAGCCTCTAATACAGTATGAAGATCGTACCTGCCATGGGCTTCCCGCTTATCCAGCCCTACTTCTACCGTGACCCCTTTTCTTTCAAGGTTAATTAAGTCGTGGGCAAGGTACCGGTTGGTAATGCCGTAAAGGGAGCAGTACACCGTTTTGTGCGCTGACAGGAGTGCCCTGTGTATAGGTACTATAACATTGTCCCAGGGTGAAAAATACGCAGTCATGGTACACGTCGCCGTCTGATGTGCACATGCAGACACCGGAATAAGCAGGCAGATAACCATGAGCACTGTTTTCATCGTCCTTCCCGGCAGTTTTTCAACCACGATCATAGTACAATTATTAACTATGCATATCTGATTGTCAAACCTGAGGAACGAGACAATCTATCATGACGGTTTGCGGGTCATTTCGAGTGCCATGGCTCACAGCATGACTGATGATGAGAAAGTCGAAAGAAACGACATTGGGACAGCGGTCAACGTTAATTTATCTTATTGCATTATCCTCCTCTCGTGACTATGCTACACAAAAAGCGCGGATTAAACCCCGTCTTCTCATGGGGTCTATTCCCGGCTAACAATGCGCGTAAGCATGGAGGAGTTCCAGTATGTCGTGGAACAGGGATTATGAAAAATCAGGACGGATATGGGGAGAGAACCCTGGAGTGCTCGCAGAAGCTGCAGTCGGATATCTTAAAAAAAAGATGCCCGGCACAAAAAGGTTTAATCTGCTGGATATCGGGTGCGGGTACGGGAGAGACGCATTTTATCTGTCTGACAATCTCAACTGCAGCGTTCTCGGTATCGATGACGCGGAAAAGGCGATAGCGATTGCAAAGGATACGGTCCTGAAGACAAATAGACGCAATATCCGTTTTCAGTCCATTGATTTTGCATCATGGGGGGGCGACAAATACGACGTTGTTTTCGCATCGAACGTGTATCAGATCCTACATACACATGAACGCGAAGCATTCAACAATACGGTTCACAAAGTATTACGACCGGAAGGACTGCTGTTCCTTGCAACACTTTCCATAAATGACCCGGAACACTACGGCAAGGGAGAGCGTATCGCAGGGGAGGAAAACTCCTTCAAAGAGGAGAAATACCTCCATTTCTGCACCAGGGAAGAACTCGTGAGTGACTTCGGGTTTCTTTCCATACAAGAGCTGTACGAGCAAAAATACGCCGAGCCGCGCTCGAACGGC
This sequence comes from bacterium, assembly GCA_021800575.1. Lineage (GTDB taxonomy): Bacteria > JAMCPX01 > JAMCPX01 > JAMCPX01 > JAMCPX01 > JAJYLM01. Next base: position 1,723 of record JAJYYW010000150.1, on the reverse strand, counting down.
CAGACCCACCATCACGTGTCGTGGATACTGATAGGGACAAATGGAGGCAGGCTTAAAAATTAAGAAAGGGAGGGTGAAGTCGCGTGTCTGAATCTCCCCCCTGACAAGGTGGATTCAGGAGGTTATGGATGCGTATTGCATTATACTTTCCTGGTTAAACCTTGCACCTGATGAAGCTCTATACTATAATTTCTTCATTACCGGAGGTATACGTATGGGCAGTGTAATTATTACCGGGGCATCGAGCGGCATCGGCAGGGCATGTGCCGGGATATTTGCCCAGAACCGATACAATCTCATCGTGAATGCAAGGCGTGTCGACCGGCTGGAGCGCCTGGCGAAAGACCTGGAGGACTACGGAGTCAGGATCTTTTTCCAAAAAGTGGACATGAGGAACAACGACGAGGTACTCACCTTTATCAGGTCCATACCCGAAGACCTCAAGCCCGTGGACGTACTGATAAACAATGCGGGCCTGAGCAGGGGACTTGAACCGCTGGACACGGGCAGCATCGACGATTGGCATGAAATGATCGATACGAATATCAAGGGGGTTCTTTATATCACCCGGGCAGTCATTCCCATGATGAAATCGCAGGGTTTTGGCCATATCATCAACATAGGATCCATAGCAGGACTGGAACCTTATCCCGGAGGCAACATATACTGCGCAACCAAAGCGGCCATAAAGTCACTGAACAAGAGTCTGCGGATGGATCTGATCAGGACAAACATCAGGGTCACCGGGATCGATCCCGGGATGGTGGAGACGGAGTTCAGCGAGGTGCGGTTCCGGGACCGGCAAAAGGCAAAAAAGGTCTATGAAAAACTCAAACCGCTGACAGCACACGATATTGCGGATGTCATATACTTCTGTGCAACGAGGCCTGCACATGTCGATATAGAAGAGCTCGTTATCATGCCCACCCAGCAGGCAAGCGTTCTCATCAACGACAGGGACTACAGGAAATAAGAAAGGCCGGCTCAGTCATAAACACCCACTTTAGTGGGGAAGCACCAGAGTCAGACCTTGACATTGGACGAGTATGGGTACAAGGGGAAAGAGATTGCAAGGTTTCTCTTGATAGATCCTGCTGCAATAACGGGATACATTAGAGATGAAGATAATTTAAGACAAGAAATAGAATGAGTATTAAAGGCAATAAAAGATCATTGTGGTAGTTAGAGAAACTCAATTTTTAAGTCTGACCCCATTTCTCACATTTCTCACATTTCTCACAATTTTTAGGGGGAGTCTCGACGCTGATAAATATCTTCTGCCTTCCATTCCCCCCTGCCGGTGCTATGATACAAGCAGTTTTCATCCTGGAGTCTCTACGGCCTGGACATGGGTGATCATTTACGCTGACCCGTGCCCGCTGGTTAACCTATTTCACAATTCAAGGGCTGACCCTGTGGCTTCTCCTTTTGCGGGCATGACATTGGAGTGATGATTCGGAAGCGGAGGCGGGTTCTGACCTTGTCATTGGAAAAAGAGCCACTTTTCTTAAACTCTTGTGTCAGGTCAGATGCTTTGTTGGGGAAGCGATCATACATACGCATGGTATATCATATTACGATATGATTCGCTATGACAATGAAGCAAGAGATTGATACTACCCTCATGTGTCAAAAACAGCGGAATATGACGTATTGTAAGTTCTTACATTCCCCTCTATTAAGAGCATCATCGGGGTCATCAGTCATCGGGGTCAGACTTAAA
>JAJYYW010000149.1 GCA_021800575.1 bacterium | reverse complement strand
AACAATAAGATCCGGGTGATTCAGAGACGGTCATATGGGCTCCGCGATGAGCACTATCTCAGGCTGAAAGTACTTACATGCATGCTCAAGGAGATATAAAATGACCCACACTCTTACGCGAAGACCCACATTTTTATTTTCATCGATTTGGTACCCAGTGATTTTGAAAATATCATACCAAATTTTTTGAGGAACCACATCCACCTTCGTGGCGTTTATTTTGCCTATCCATTTCTTTACTTCAACTGCAGTTCTAAATAAATATTTTGGTCCTTCAATAAGCCCTAACCCGAGATCCAATTTATTTTTACCCCAATCTCGATGTAAATATAATATTTCTCGCCCTATATGTGGATATAGAATTCCCTGTTCATTTGTGGGATTACTATTTTTTGTGATTTTTAAAAGTGATTGGATTATTTTTTCTACAATTTGATCTTCAAGAAGATTTTGATCTTCAAGAAGCTTCATAGTTCTTAGTTCCCCTACAACATCAACAATTGCCTTCTTTAAAAGTTCAACATGATCCATAACTTTTCCCTCCTTTTTATTGATTTTAGCACCATCCTCTTCACAGTACAATTTCTCTTTCCAGTGTGAACTACCATCACCATTAGCGGTGGCTTCTGAAAAGCCACAAAATGTCATTCCCGTGGAAACGGGAATCCAGTTCTTTCTTGTTTTTATAAAACTCTTACTGGATTCCCACTTTCATGGGAATGACAGAAAACCAGTATAACCAACTTTCCACAATCACCGTCAAAGGCGGTGAGTTTTTACGTTAATCTAAAGCCTCGGTCAGGTTTTGAAACTCCGAAACCAATTCTGGAAACGATTCATAGCTCCTGTTTGCCGTTTCTCCGCCCTTTGCCTCCAATGACCGGAGCCCAGAAAGCATGAATACCGTTACCACCACAACCAGCACCTTGTTATTCAAGACCATGGTATCCCCCTTTGTTCCGGGGATACCATACGGGAGTGACAGCAGTATGTCAGTGGAAAATTTATTTAATTATACTTTGCTTGAATAATTCCTAAAATTGTTTTATTCTTTTTTATATGAGAGAGATTGATACCTTTGCGAAGGTAGATAGGAGTGTTTTTTCTTTCGGTACACTGAATCATGACAGAGACGACAAAGATTATTGGTTGTCCAAGTCGCCTGAAGAAAGGTTTCGGACCATTGAGCTTATACGACAAACAATTTATGGCTATTCCTTCCCTACCCCAAGACTTCAGAGAGTTGTTGAAATTACTAAACTCACACAACGTTAAATATCTGCTGACAGGCGGCTACGCAGTCGGATACTACGGCTACCCGCGCGACAGCAGACATGGATATATGGATTGCAATGCTGTCGGATAATGCCGAAAGAGTAGTAGTAGATTTTGATCAGTGCTATCAAGAGCGTGAGCAGGTTGTTATTGATGGTGTCCAGGTTAATTTAATAAGCTTGAAACATCTCAAGCTCAACAAAAAAGCCACCAGCAGAAATAAAGACTTGGACGATCTGGAACATCTCATTTAATATTTGCGGACTATAAAGGGATGTTGAAAACGAGTGAACAGATGACAGTAGCAACCCCTTCCGGCAGAACATTCTTACCTCATGCGGTCGTACGGCTCCTGAAAGGACTGTACATGTTCCTCATGTTCACTGCGTTCGGAGCAGCGCTGGTTTTCGGACATCTGATGAGTCCGTTTCTGCTGCTGTATGACCGGCTTGCGGGACGCAGTTTTCATCGCAACCAAAATTATTTCCGCGGGTTTTTCGTTCTCTGGCTCTGGTTCATGAAGATGGGGGGCTTGTTGAAGATACTGCCTCCCAAGGGACAGAGCATCGAAGGCCCCTGCGTCGTCGTGGCGAACCATCCGGGCCTTTTTGATATCCTGGTTTTGATCTGTTCCATCCCGAAGTTGTCACTGATTGCCAAACGTCCCCTGAAAACCATGCTCGGCATGAAATACCTGTTTGAGCTTGCCGGGTGGATCTTCGCAACAAACAATACTGACGCCTCCATGGCAATGGAAACGACGAACAAAGCCGTCGCTGTCATCAAACAGGGATATAAGTTCATGCTGTTTCCGGAAGGTACCCGATCACCGAAAAGCGGACTACACCGTTTCAAGGTGGGTGCCTTCAAGCTTGCCCGGCTCGCCAATGTTCCGATCCAGCCGGTCCTGATCAGAAACACGCCTCCGTTTCTTCCGCATGAGGACCGGTGGTATTATCCGCCCTATGAAACATCCACGATACAGATCGAGTTCATGGAGCCCATCCCCGCGCCTCAGGAGAAAGAAGAACGGGCGGCAGCGTCCCGCGTGGAATACCTGTTCCGATCCGCACTGGGTATTGATAAAACATCCGGCACATGACATGCAATATATTGACACCGATCCGTTTTTTTTTTAAATCTGAAGAAACTAATAAAGTGAGGTCAACATGTCTGACAGACGAAGGGTCGTAGTTACCGGCATCGGGTTTCGGTCTCCCATAGGAAACTCCCTGAAGGCGATGAAGGAATCCCTCCAGCATAACCGCGGCGGTATCCGCATTATGCCCGAGTGGGAGACAATCGATCATCTGCACACCAAGGTGGCGGGTACCTGTGACGATATCGATGAGAAGTCCATACCGCGCAATTACCGGAGAAGCATGGGGAGAGTTTCACTCATGGCGGCCATCGTTTCCGGTGAGGCGATTGCAGATTCCGGATTAAGCGAAGACGAGATCGGATCTCCTTCCTGCGGCGTATCGTTCGGCTCGACCGCGGGCAGCGCCAGGACCATGGAAGACTTTCTTATCAAGGTATTCAACAACAAGAGCCTCAAGGGAATGCAGGCCGCAACCTATCTCCAGTTCATGAGTCATACCTGTGCGGCGAATGTCGCCATGATGTACCATACCAAGGGACCAGTTATCGCCTCATGCACCGCGTGCGTATCCGGCTCCCAGGGTGTGGGGTTCGGCTATGAAGCGATCAAGGAAGGCAGATCTCTCATCATGCTTGCGGGCGGGGCCGAAGAAATGCACTTTATCGATGCGGGCATATTCGACATCCTGCTGGCAACATCGACGAAGTACAATGACCGCCCTGATTTAACACCGCGCCCGTTCGACGCCGGCCGCGACGGACTGGTCGTCGGCGAGGGGGCTGCGTGCCTCGTGCTCGAGGAGTATGAGCATGCAAAAGCGCGGGGCGCGCACATCTACAGTGAAATCATCGGCTACGGAACAAACTGCGACGGCTCGCACCTGACCAATCCCAGCGCCGAGGGTATGGCCGGAGCGATGCGGATCGCTCTCAAGGATGCAGGGTTGTCCGCGCAGGATATAGGCCATGTCAATGCACATGCAACCGCAACAATCGTCGGGGACCTCGCCGAGGCAACCGCCACCCATGCGGTATTCGGAACGGCCGTTCCCGTCAGTGCCCTGAAAGGTTTTACCGGACATACGCTCGGAGCATGCGGTGCACTCGAGTCCATAGAAACCATCCTCATGATGAACGAGCATTTTATCGCCGCGTCGAAAAACCTTGAACAACCGGACCCGCAGCTGCCGCCCCTGAACCACGTCATGGGTGCTGCGCGGGATGCCCGCTTCACGGTCGGCATGAACAATAATTTCGCCTTCGGCGGAATCAATACGTCCCTCATCTTCCGCACGGTGTAGCGGCACGCCGGCCGGTGCGATGGGTCTTCTCAGAACAGTTGCAGCATGGGCCGGCCGTACAGCCTACGGCAGGGCGGCCGTCGCTTCCCGTGCCGACCTGAGCCTGTTCAAACAACGGCCGTCGTTCCTGTTCATCGTCGGCCTGATCCTGCTCGGGCTGAGTTATGTGATCGGCTGGCCCGGGGTCCTGGCCAGCGGGATTGCAGCAGCATACCTGAAAAGCCCGTGGATCTTTGTCATCGGAGGACCGGCAATCTACGCATTCTCGTTTCTCGTCTGGGGCATTTCCATGCTTCTGATGGGAAAAGACAATATAAAATATGCTCAAGCACTTGCAAAATACGGGGTACGGATTTTCATAGAAAAGTTCGCTCCGCAGTCTTACCGGGAAAACAATCCGTCATCCCGTTCCAGCGGCTCTGCTTCGAGCAAATCGAACGACAGCGAATAGCCGGCCGCCCCGTACGATGTCATGCGGATCCGCTTGAAAAATCCTTTGTCCAGCGGCGGCAACAGTTCAACCCGCCGTACAACATGGCCGTTTTCCGTGGTATATTCTTTGACAATCTCTTTCCCGGAAGCAGTTTCTGTTTTCTCTACGGCCTGGTCCGCATCGAGCCATGTACACGATACGGTACCGTCCTGACCGGCCGTTGCCCTGACCAACGTTCCGGGCGCAGGAAAAAAGAGAAAACGGATATCCCGGAACAGTCCCTGCGCGAACGCCACCGTATCGAACGGCGGCAGTGCCTGGTAGACGGTAACGATGCCATGATTGTCCACGGCGTCAAGCAGCACCATCCCCTCGACGCTGAGCAGGGTGGCACGTATCCTGTCCCCCGGAATATCGGCTATGGTCACCCCGATAAAGGCACTGCTCCTTCCATGGATGGTGGCAGTTATCGTATGGACCGCGCGGAACAGGCGGGGAGCGCCCCCTGATGCGCATTTCTCCCGCAGGTAGGGGTCACTGACCGGCGTACGCGGCAGCGGCGCAGAAGCCTCCATCTTCCGCACTTCCCTGGCAAGCGCATAGCCATCCATCTCCGGCATGTGGCAGTCCGTAATAATCATGGCATATCCCCCCTTCTGCCACATGTCGAGCGCAACCTTTCCATTCTC
>JAJYYW010000148.1 GCA_021800575.1 bacterium | reverse complement strand
TTGCGCGCAGGGACGATCAGTTTCTGTTCAACCAGGGGCCGACCAAAGGTCTGGGCTCGATCCAGTTTCACGACTATAAACCGGTGTTCGACGAGAACCGGCACCTGCCGAACGTGGGGATCTTTATCCGGCAAATCGAACTGTTCAGAGAACTGCTGGAGAAGGCGGGACCGGACAAGATGCAGGACATGAACCCGCTGTTTTCCCTGCCGCTGGGCGAGATGTTTTCCATTGTCGTCTACGGCCAGTTGATCCTGGAGCAGGCGAAACTCGATGCGCTGGACCCCGATGTCCTGAATCAGATCTTTGACTTCATGGTGCGCGACTTCGCCCGTTTTGCCCTCCAGATCTACGGTATGCACGCCGCCCGGGAGGACCAGCGCGGCTGGTGCCGGGAGATCATGCTGATACGGCCGCAGGTAGACGACGCGCAGTACAACAAGATCTGGGAGAGCTACGTGTTCCCGCTCAACGGTGAGTACGTGATGAACGAATGATGCCGGGATCCGGATGCAGGCTCAGCGGGCGGAAGCGGGTTCTCCCAGCGTTTTTCTGATAGTGTCTGCGATCTCATGCGCGTACAGGTGGATGAGCTTTTGATCCTGTCCCTCGATCATGACCCGGGCAAGGGGCTCTGTACCCGAGTACCGGACGAGCACCCTGCCGGTGTCCCTGAGCCTGCCGGTGACGTCCTGGATGACCCGCTCTATCTCCGGGACGCTTGCAAACGGGGTCCTTTTTGTGACCGGCACGTTGACCATGACCTGGGGATACTTCTCCATGACCCGTGAAAGCTCGGAGAGCTTCTTGCCGGACATAACCATCAGGGAGAGTACCTGGAGCGCACTGATGATGCCGTCGCCGGTTGTCGTGTATTCTCCGAAAATGATGTGACCGGACTGCTCGCCGCCGAGTACGTACCCGTCCTTGAGCATGTTCTCGAGCACATACCGGTCTCCGACCTTTGCCCGCGAAAGGCGGATGCCCTCTTTTTTGAGGGCAAGTTCAAGCCCGATGTTGCTCATGACCGTGGCGACGACCCCGTTCCCCCTGAGCCGTCCTTCCTGTTTCATATGCAGGGCATTCATGGCAAGGATAAAGTCGCCGTCTATGGTGGTGCCCTCCTCGTCGCACAGCATCAGCCGGTCCCCGTCGCCGTCGAAAGCGATCCCCGCATCGGCCTTGTATTTTTTTACCGCGGCTGTCATGGCCTCGGGATGCGTGGACCCGCAGTTGTGGTTGATGTTTTTCCCGTTCGGGGCCGCTCCGATGACAGCAATGGCGGCACCGAGCTCCTGAAATACGGCGGGAGCGATCTTGTAGGTTGCACCGTGGGCGCAGTCGATGACCAGTTTGAGGCCGGACAGGGACAGGTGCCGGGGAAACGTGTGCTTTAAGGAAACGATATACCTGCCTGCAGCATCCGAGAGCCGGTATGCCTTTCCGATACGCTCTTGCGGGAGCGTTGGCCGGATGGTCTCGCCGGACAGCACCATGTTCTCCATGGCCTCCTCGATCGTGTCGTTGAGCTTATAGCCGTCCGGACCGAAAAACTTGATACCGTTGTCATGGTAGGGGTTGTGCGATGCAGAGATGACGATTCCCACGTCCGCCTTGATCTCTGTGGTGAGATAGGCGATGCCCGGGGTGGGGAACGGGCCGGTTAAAATGACATCGCCGCCCATGGAGGTAATGCCCGCCGTGAGCGCCATTTCAAACATGTATCCCGACAGCCGCGTGTCTTTGCCGACGACGAACTTATGGTGCGCCTTCCCGTTGGCAAGGATGGCGCTTGCGGCCTTGCCGAGCTTGAGCACGGTCTCTATGGTCATGGGCTCCCGGTTTGCAGTGCCCCGCACGCCGTCGGTGCCAAAGAGCTTGTTCATGAGTGCTTCACCTTGAAGATCACGACAATCGCCTGGGGCTGGACCGTGACCATCTTATAGTTCGCCGTGGACAGGGGCACCATGAGCGTGATGGTGTTTTTAAACTTGCTGATGTCCACCGGGATGGTCATGAGCACATTGATGTTGCTGATGATGGTGGACGGTCCGATGATGGTCGCCTTGTCGGGCTCGGTCACGATTCCCTTGAGTTCGTAGTTGTCCGGCGGGTTCCCGACGATCGAAACCCCCACGTCCACGGTCCTGCTGACCATCCGGTCGAGCGATATGCTGATGCTGTTGGGATACAGGGTTATGATTTTTATCCCGCTCGGGAAATGGAATTCCGAGGGGGAAATGTTGAATATGTAATTGCCGACATCCGTTTTGATCAGGTTGATCGGGTAGACCGGCTTGTTCTCCGCATAGTTGAAGACCGCGGAGGACGGTCCGGACAAGGTCACTTCGATGTACCGGGGTATATCATTGATGATGACCTCGTCCGCCGGCATATTGTTGATGAGGATGGGTATCTTGAGCGTGATCTCGGAAGTCTTTTCGCTGTGAGCAAAGAACCACAGGAACATGGCTATCAGCACCGCGAGTATCTTGTAGGTGAAATTGTTCGTGATCATTCGGATAAATTTTCTCATAGAGTTATACCCAGTAATTTTAACAGCTCGGGCTGCATTGTTTCCGGCGGATCAAAAACGGTGATGGTGTTATCGACCACGATCGAAACCTTCCCGGTTTCTTCGGACACGATGACGATCACGGCGTCGGTTTCAGAAGAAAGGCCGAACGCCGCCTTGTGGCGGGTGCCGTACGTCGGGTGGTACTTCATGTCTTGCGAGAGCGGAAGCATGCACCCTGCGGCAACGATCCGTTTTCCCTTGATGACCACGGCACCGTCATGCAGGGGTGCGTGTGTATTGAATATGGTCAGGAGCAGTTCCTTGGTTGCAATGGCGTCGAGGATCCTTCCCGTGTCGATGGTTTCCCTAATGCCGATGTTTCTTTCGAACACGATGAGTGCCCCGGTCTTGGTCCTGGTCAGCTCGACAACCGCATCGGTCACCTGCTCCACGCAGGTTCTCACCGCTCCTGCCTGGGTCGATCCCTTGTTGAAGTAACCCTTGCCCATGTACGCAAGTGCCCGCTTCAGGTCCTGCTGGAAGACGATGATAATGATCAGAACGATGGAACTGATGAAGTTGTTCAGCAGCCAGTGGAGGGCCGTCAGATCAAAGACGTTGGACAGGATGTAGGCGCCGAAAATGATAAAAATACCCAGCAGTATCTGCACGGCCTTCGACCCCTTGAGCATCAGCAGAAGCCTGTAGATCAGGTAACTGACGATGAGAATATCAGCTGCATTTTTGAGAATGCTGTAAATGAGGGTGTGCATTATGCATCCAGTATGGCGCTCGCCATAGCAAGCGCCTGTTTGGTCTCCTTTATATCATGAACACGAATAATATCAACCCCGTGCGTTGCTGCCCACACCGCTGCTGCAAGCGAGCCGGGCAGGCGTGCCCCGGCATCGGCACCCGTGGTCGTGCCGATGAACGATTTCCTCGATGCGCCGGCGAGCACGGAAAACCCCAGCGTTCTGAAGGCACGGATGTCCTTGAGAAGGGAGAGGTTGTGCCGGGCGGTCTTGCCGAACCCGATACCGGGATCGACCGCGATGCACGTACGGTCGATTCCGGCTTCCTCGACCGCAAAGCGCGCCCGCTCGTCAAGGTAGGAGAGTACCTCTATCATGACGTCATCGTATGACGGGCTGATCTGCATGGTCGCGGGTGTGCCCTGCATGTGCATGAGAATGACCCCCGCCCGGTATTTTTTGACGACCCCGGGCATGTCCGCGTCGGCGTTCAGGGCACTGATATCATTGACGATGTCCGCGCCGTTCTCCAGCGCCTCTGCTGCCACCGAGGCCTTCGTCGTGTCGATCGACAGCAGAATCCCCACACGCTTCCTGAGCTCCCGGATGACCGGGATGACCCTCCTCATTTCTTCGCCTGCGCTGACGGGTGTGCTCCCGGGTTTGGTGGATTCCCCGCCGATGTCGAGGATGTCCGCGCCTTCCCCGCACAGTGCAAGTCCGTGTTCGAGAGCGGCCTCTGGGGAGAAATATTTTCCGCCGTCAGAAAATGAATCCGGCGTCACGTTGAGTATCCCCATAAGTTTCGGTCCGCCTGCAAATTCCAGGACCGTGTCCCGGCACCGGAAGGTACGGCGCTCCCCGTAGAGGTTGTCTAACGCGGTGCGCAGTTCTTCCGCAATGCCCGGCAGACCGAATTGCTGGGACGCGATCTTGCCGGCAATGATCCCGATCTGCCGGGAGGTCCCCATGAGCAGGGCATCGCTCAGCGTGTCGGGTGCCTTGATGACGTTCCATGCCGTGGCAAGCTCTGCCCCCGCTGCCAGGGCTTCCTGCTTGAGGATATTTGCCGCGGGGGCAGAGAGGGATTTAATCCGGAACGTATAGAACACCGCTTTTCTGTTCATGATCTCGATGCCTTCGGGGTGGACAGCCAAGGCTTCGAGGTGCGAAACGATCTCGCGGATCGAGGCAGGACTTACGAGACAGACCCTCTTCATACGGCCGCTGGCAGGTACCAATGCCTACTGTGGATTGACAATAGCATCGATCTCGTTTGCGTCGAGTATTTCCTTTTCAAGGAGCTTGGCTGCAAACCTGTTCAGGATGTCGAACTTCTCCTTGAGAACAGCCGTGGCGTTGTTGAAGCACGAGGTGATAATGGTTTTGATCTCGTCGTCGATCTCCACGGCGGTTGACTGGCTGTACTCGTTCTGCCGTCCCACTTCCTTTCCCAGAAAAACAAGTTCTTCTTTCTTGCCGAAGGTGATGGGGCCCAGTTTTTCACTCATGCCCCATTCGCATACCATTTTTCTCGCA
>JAJYYW010000147.1 GCA_021800575.1 bacterium | reverse complement strand
GCTGATAACATAACGTACCGTTTCTCCCTTAAATGTAATACATCTGTGACAAAATAAAACTTCCGGTCTCAGCCGGGAAATATATATCTATACTATAAGTTTATAAATATGCAATGATCTTGTAGAGCCGGACATCTGAAATGACAAGCAAAGAGAAAATTATTGCAATGGAGATCAATACGTGTAATGGTAGATGGCAAAATTGATGAAAAGGAGAAGACAGTGAAAAGAAGAGTCAAAAAGAGTTTATTATTTTCATCCTTGCTTCTTATGGTGTTGGCAGGATGCAGCGGAACAAACGGCAAAAATGGTGTCAATGGAACGAACGGGGCGAACGGAGCAAACGGCTCAAGCAGTCCGTTTGTTTCATTGGCGAACAATAACGGACAACAGGTGCTCCTGACCTGGACGCAGCCGTACGGGGCAACGGGATACACAGTCTATTCATCGACTGTTTCAGGGGGACCTTTTTCTGCACTCGGGACTACGACAACAGCGGTATATAGTATCAATGATTTAACCCCCGGTAAAACCTATTATTTTGTGGTGACAGCGCTCCTGAGCAGCGGAGAAAGCCCCTATTCGAATGTGGTGAGCTTCCGCCCGTATGCCTTGTATGCCTATACAGTAGGTAATTCCCCCTATGGTATAGCGATCGATGCATCCGGCAATGTATGGGTTGCCAATGAGAGCGACAATACGGTAACGGAATTAACCCCGACAGCGGTATCCGGTGTCTACCAGACCATTGCAACCTATAATGTCGGTACTTCGCCCTATGGCATAGCGATCGATGCATCGGGCAATATGTGGGTTTCAAATGAGGGTGACAATACGGTAATGGAATTGAGCCCGACGTCGACCCCGGGCATCTATCAGACAACGGCGACCTATGCAAGCACCGGTGAATATCCCTATGGTATAGCGATCGATAAATCCGGTAGTATTTTCTTGGAAAATGAATGTGTCGATGCAAGTTGTAACAATGGTTCGGTGACGGAATTAAGCCCGACGTCGACCCCGGGCATCTATCAAACGAATACTACCTACGATGTTGGTTATGAACCCTATGGCATAGCGATCGACAAATCCGGCAATATACTCGTAGTAAATTATGGTGCTGGCAACAATGGTTCTGTAACAGAGTTGAGTCCGACAGGTACAGGCGGCTATTACACATATACAACCTACACAGCCGGTATTGGTTATGAGCCGTATGGGGGTATTGCCGTTGATAATTCGGGTAATGTTTGGATTACGAATTACTGCGCTGATTCCAACTGTAACAATGCCTCGGTTACGGAATTAAGCCCGCTTGATGCAACCGATTATTACTACAATACGACGTATGATTTCCCGGGCTATGGTTATGGTATAGCCATCGATGCGTCCGGCAATCTCTGGTTAGTCGATGGCTCCAGTACGTTGACAGAGTTCAACGGCATTACCACAGGACCCCAGTTTTGGCCGTATGCAGGCCCTGTGTTCCCCGGCAGTGGCATGTGGTAAGAAGGAGAAGACATGAACGATTACATAAAAAAATATTTCTTATTTCCGTTCCTGCTTCTTCTGATGATGGCAGGATGCGGCGGTACGAGCGGCAAGAATGGTACCAATGGAACGAACGGTACTAACGGACTTGCCGGTGCGAGCATCCCGGTGCTATCCTCCGTTGCCATGAGTTCTGAAAACGTGCTGTTGACATGGTCCCAGCCGTACGGGGCAACAGGCTATAAGATCTATTCCTCGACAACTTCAGGAGGTCCCTACTCTGCAATAGGAACAACGACGACAACACGGTATCTCGTCAAAAACTTACCCTTAGGTACAACCTATTACTTTGTGGTGACAGCGCTCCTGAGTGGCGGACAAAGCTCATATTCTAATACAGTAAGCTTCCGTCCGTATGCAGTGTATACCTATATGGTTGGCAATTCTCCCTATGGCATAGCGATCGATGCAGCGGGCAATGTCTGGGTTGCGAATAACAATGACAACACCGTAAGCGAGATAACTTCTACAACGAGCACACCTCAAACAACGACGATTACTGTCGGCAGCGGGCCTTTTGGCATAGCTATCGATCATAGCGGCAATGTCTGGGTAACAAATGAGAGGGGTGGTACTGTAAGCGAGATATCGGGGCAGGTCGCCACCACGACTACTACTGGTTTTAGCAGCCCCGTAGCTATTGCCATAGATCAAGCGGGCAATATGTGGGTTTCAAATTACGGTAGTAGTTTGCTCACAGAGCTCGATCCATCAGGCGCTGTACAGCGGGCTTTTCCTGTTTGCAGTTCTCCCCAGCCTGTAGCAATAGACGCCTCGGGCAATGTCTGGATTGGCAGCTGGGGCGGGGCAGAGATAAGCGAGGTTACTGCCCAATTCACCGGCTATACCTACACGCTTGGTAATGAGAGTATGGGCCTGGCAATAGACCAATCCGGCAATATCTGGGCTTCAGACTATGGGACTGATTTTGTGTACGAGATAACGTCTACAACAGGTACACCGGTGACATCTACAGTAATCACAAGTATGAGCTCTCCTGCGGGTATTGCCATAGACGCTTCAGGCAATGTCTGGATTGTGGATTATAGCAATAACAATGTGACAGAGTTCAGCCCTGCCGGTACACAATTAGCAGTGTATGCTGTTGGTTCCAGTCCGGTCGGTCTTGCCATAGATGCCTCAGGAAATGTTTGGGTGACGAATAATGGAGACGGCACGGTATCCGAGCTTGCCGGTGCGGCAAACGGTCCCCAGTACTTCCCGTGCCAATATTCGACAGCAGCAGGAAACACCTGTCCGCAGTTCCAGGGCGGCGGCAACTGGAGTTGGCCATAAGAAAATCAACAGGCGGGCCTTTGGTCCGCCTGTTTTATTTTTGTATCAGAGCAGAATATTCTTCGAGCTTTCAGATTAACGTAGAAACCCACCGTCTTTGACGGTGGTTATGGAGAGTTGGCTTTGCCAGTTTTCTGTCATTCCCACCCCGTATCAAGTACGGGGTAAACTCCAGTGGGAATCCAGAAAATATTGTAGGGGCGAGGTAACCTCGCCCCTACTACATTCCCGTTGGAATTTATCCCGCCAAAGGCGGGACGGGAATGACATTTTGTGGATTTTCAGAAGCCACCACCTTTGGTGGTGGTCGTTTACTACAATAGCAAGACACGCTAAAAGACAACATCACGTAAGTAGTTAAAAACAAGTAAATATTAAAGATAAATAATCCTTGACAAGAAATCATAGAACAGTTAATTAGACTGACATGTCAGTCTAACGGAGGGGGAATGTTGCCTGAGGAAAGAAGATTGTCCATTTTAAATGCCGCAAAAGAGATGTTCGCGATCAAAGGCTATCATGAAACAAGTATCAGCGATATTATCAAGCGCGCGGACATTGCACGCGGAACGTTTTATCTTTATTTCAAGGACAAACGCGAGATATTCGACGCCTTGTTTGACCACTTGCTCCAGCGTATCAACGAGTCCCTCCAGCGTGTGGTGCTGTCTTCGGATCAAAAACCACCGCTTGATCAGATCTCGGACAACCTCGGCCGGGTGTTTAAGCTTGCCATGGACGATCCGGAGATTGCGCATATCCTGTTCAGGCATGCACCGGGACTGGACAGCATCACGGACCAGAAAATCGAGCTGTTCTACAGCAAGATCGCGTCCCTCATCGAGAGCGCCCTCTCGCTGGGAGTGCAGATGGGCCTCGTACGGCCGGGCAACCTCACACTTCTCTCCATCTACATGATGGGCGGCGTGAAGGAAATCATGGACATGGTTACCCGTCCTCAAGGTAACATGCCGCCGCTCGCCCAGCTCATCAAGGAACTGCTGGATTTTAACCTGCACGGGCTGGCCACAGACGCTGCAAAGCAATAAAAAAGCACAGGGAGGCTTATGAAAACGGATTATTCCATAGGACTTGATATTGGTTCAACGACCGTCAAGGGGGTCGTGACGGACGCTGAGCAGGCCATCCACTACAGCTCGTACCAGCGGCACGAGGCCCGGCAGATCGAAACGGTCATCGAGTTTCTTGCAGAGATAGAACGGCGGTTTGCCGGTAAGACCCTGAGCCTGTTCGTTACGGGCAGCGGCGGCGGTACGATTGCGGCCATCCTCGGGTGCAGGTACGTGCAGGAGGTCAATGCAATCACCCTGGTCATCGAACAGCAGTATCCTGACATCAACAGCGTCATCGAGATCGGCGGACAGGATGCAAAGGCAATACTCTGGTCCCTGGACCCTTCGACAGGCAAGAAACGCAGATTTACGACCATGAACGACAAATGCGCGGGCGGTACCGGGACGGTCATCGACAGGATCTCAGGCAAACTCAACATCACCCAAAACTACCTTTCTCAACTGAGCTATACGGGTACCAAGATACACCAGGTAGCCGGCCGGTGCGGCGTGTTTGCGGAAATGGACATCAACAGCCTGCAGAAACAGGGTGTGCCTCCTGAAGAGCTCATGGCGTCGCTGTTCGACGCGATCGTACAGCAGAACCTGAGTGTCCTGACCAGGGGCAATGTCCTGACTCCGGATGTGCTTCTGCTGGGCGGTCCCAATACCTTTTTACCGGGCCTGAAACAGGCATGGCAGCACAACATCCCGTCACTCTGGGAACAGCGGAAGATAACGGTGGACGGCGATCCGGCAATGCATATCAGGGTACCGGACAACGCGCAGTTTTTTGCGGCCATGGGGAGTATCCTCTACGGTCTTGAAGACAATCGCGAGAGTCTGTTCAAAGGCACAGAGATTCTGCGCCGGCACCTGCTCACACTGCGGAACACCCCGGAT
>JAJYYW010000146.1 GCA_021800575.1 bacterium | reverse complement strand
CTCCTTTGTCCTTGAAGGGTCTGCAGCATCCGCGGTTGAAAACCTGCCCTTTCTATCCTGCTTATCACAGTTTCTGTAAAAGAAAAACGATTTATTGGCTGTCCGGGTGATCACGGCACACTGTTCCGGTGGTCATGCTTCAGCGCCCGCCGGACGTGGCGGCGTTGCGGTGCTCCCCTTGCAATTTTTACGGTTAACCGGTAATGTATGTCCCTGGAACGCTATGATGATGAAGAGCAGGGAGGCGATAGTGGAGGTTTTTCTTTCCGTATTCTTTTTGATATACACCGCAGCACACCTGTACGCGTTTCTGAAAGCGCGGGCCGCCCTCGGCTTCGGCTTTGCTGCGGGCGGGGTGCTGGCAGCATGGATGCTGGTTATGATCATTTCACCGCTCCTCATCTATTATCTCGAGAAAAACCATCACGAGTTTTTCGCACGGTTCCTTTCCTACACCGGGTATATCTGGATGGGCGGGTTGTTCCTGTTTGTATGCGGTGCAGTCCTCATCGATGTTTATCACGGCATCATATACGTGGTTTCTCTGACGACCAGTGCGGATCTCGGCTTTCTGATGCCGTCTGCCAGGTTCTCATTCTTTGCCCCGCTTGTCTGCTCGCTGGCCATCGTGCTGTACGGGTATTTCGAGGCCCAAAACATCAGGACCGAACGCCTTACCATAACGACGCAGAAACTGCCCGCGGACATCAAGCATATCAGAATCGTGCAGATTTCGGATGTCCATATCGGGCTTATCATCCGGAAGCGCAGGGTGGAGCGTCTCATCCGCAGGATACGGGATGCACAGCCCGATATCCTCGTTTCCACCGGCGACCTTCTCGACGGACAGATCAACGGTCTTGACGGTCTCGCTCAGATGCTGGGGGAGATCCGGCCCAGGTACGGAAAATTCGCGATTACGGGCAACCACGAGTACTATGCAGGGATTGCGCATGCCCTCGAGTTTACGAAACAGGCGGGCTTTGCCGTCCTGAGAGGGCAGACAGTGTCCGTGCAGGGTATTATCACCCTGGCTGGCGTCGACGACCCCGCCGGCAAGCCGTTCGGTGCCTATACAGATGTCTCCGAGCAGGAGATGCTTTCCCGGTGCTCCCGGGACAGGTTCACCATGTTGCTCAAACACAGGCCCCTCGTGGATAAGGAGAGTGCCGGACTTTTCGACCTCCAGCTTTCCGGTCATACGCACAAGGGACAGGTGTTTCCGTTCACACTTATAACAAAGTTGTCCTACGTTATCGATGCCGGGTATCTTCCGCTTGGCCACAATGCGGCACTGTATGTCAACCGCGGGGCAGGGACCTGGGGACCTCCCCTGCGTTTTCTGTCACCGCCCGAAATAGCCGTCATCGATCTGACCGGCGCATCGCAATAGAGACTACGGATGAAACGGTTCATAGAAAAGCTCGGCTACCCGCTCATCCTCCTCGTTACCGGTCTCATCGTGTTCGGTGTGGTCATGACCTACGGACACATCTCCATCGACGACCCCGCCTACGTGTTCAACAATCCATACCTGAGAAACCCGGCATCCGGGCATATCCTCAGGTTCCTGTTCCAGCCCTACGCCAACATGATCCGCCCGCTGGACAGCCTGGCCTATCTTCTGGAGTACAAGCTCTGGGGCCTTTCACCCGCAGGTTATCACCTGGCAAACCTCCTGATGCACATAACCGATGCTGTGCTCGTGTTTGTTCTGCTCGGTGCCTTTATCGAGGAACGGTTCTATCGCTTTCTGGCTGCACTCATCTTTCTGCTTCATCCCGTGCAGGCAGAGACCGCAGCATGGATCTCAGAGCAGAAGAGCACGCTCTCCACGCTGTTTTTGCTGCTTGCCATGACAGCGTACATCAGGTTCCGGCGGAAACAGTGGCCTGCCGGCGCATGGATAACCATGCTCTGTTTTGTTGCCGGCCTGCTCGTGAAGCCCAATATCGTCATATTCCCGGTTCTGCTCGTGTGGTATGATTTCATCTTTACGGATGAGCCCCTGGTGAAGAACATCAGGGAGAAGTATTCTTACTGGATACTGTCGCTGGGGACCGGGATGCTGTACCTGTTTTACGTCCACAAAACGGGGTTTACGACAGCGCCGTCCGGCGGCGGGCTGTACACCCATGTCCTCACCACGATCAGCACCATCGCAGGTATAGCCCAATATCCCCTTGCACTCGTGTTTCCCTTCTATATCCACATGGTTGCATACCCGGACCATCCGGTGACCGCGCTGCTGTCGGTCCAGTTTCTGAGCAGTGTTTTATTCCTGATCGTGATAGCCGTCCTTGCGTACACGGCGTATAAAAAAGGAAACCGGATCGCCGTGTTCTTCACGGGCTGGTATTATATCAACTTCATGCTCGCCAGCGGCATCTTCCCCATGGCGTATCAGGGCGCAGTCCGGTATCTGTACACCCCGGTGATCGGACCCATTGTCCTGTTTGTCCTGGGCATACGATGGCTTGCCCGGAATGTTGCCGCGGCAGATGCGTCTGCTGTTCCGGAGCAGGCGGGTGTTTTGACTGATGATCCCCCGCCGGGCTTTATGCACAGAAAAGGCAGAACCACGGCACAGGTCGCACTGGCGGGCGCCGTGATCCTTATCCTTGGTTCATATATTGCTCTCGACAGGGTGTCACTGCGGGCATGGAAAGATGACCTTGCATTCTGGAAGTACCAGGTATGGTCCCAGCCTGAAAACGGAAGGGACCGGGTGTTTTTCGCGGATGCGCTTGCAGATGCCGATGCATTCGTACCCGCAGTTGAGCAGGTGCAGAAAGCAGCAGCACTCTCGCCGGGCGATCCGGTCGTGTGGAGCGAGATCGTATCCGTGTATTACCGCATAGGAATGTATGATGCAGCCCGAATAGCCCTGGTTCACTTCAAAGACGTCTTGCTGGCGAACTACGGACCCGTAGACCCCGCAGCAGTGCCAAACTCAGGCACAGGGTATGATGTAAGAAGCTATTATTTTCTTTTGTACAGCTCCTTTGCGGACCTTGCCTTCCGGACATCAGAGTATGAGGCTGCGGTACACAACGGCAGAAAGGCGCTCGCGCTGCAGCCCGGTAACGAGCACGTATTTGCACTGACTACAGACAGCCTGCTCAGGGAGCATAAACCGGACGAGGTTCTGCGGCTCGCACACGCATTCATAAAACTGAAACCTGATGCCTGGACCGGCTATCTTATGGAGGGGCTGGCGTACGGGCAGATGGACAATCTCGGGAGTGCTCTTCCGGCCATGGATAAAGCCATAGCCCTGTGCCGGGATAATCTTCGGCGGGCGTACATGATTCAGAAGCGGCAGGAGATGTATGACCGTCTCAAACGGCACTAAGATATTTTTTATCCTTGCTTTGAAAACGGGGGAGCACGTAACAGATTCCCTGTCGTGGGAGGGACCTGCTGCGGCGCTCATGCACGTGAATTTTCCGGGTTAACGGTCTTTTTCAAATATCCGGATGGTTCCGATATCGAGGGCGTTATCGATGTGGCCGAACAGATCGATATAGAGTGACGACGGCCAAAACGTTTTGATCGCCCGGTAGCGTCTGACGGGCAACAGCCTGTCCACAGACTCGTTGTAATAGGCCTCCCGCCGGTAGAAGTACGTGGTATACCATCCTTCTGACACGAGAATGAAGTGCGGATCGAACGTCCGTATCTGTTCCAGCAGCAGGGGTGACGGCGGTATCATCTGCGTCTTAAAATTTCCTTCCAGGTACAGCGTAAATGGCGTTACGGATGAAAGCCTGACCACCGAAGAAGGCCGTATGGATGAAAGCCATGCACCTGCCTCTTTGTACGTCGCCAGCATGCTTTGAAAATTGGCAGAGGCCGTACCGATATCGAACAGCAGAAGTGCCGCAACCGCGTACCGCAGGAGCCGGGGGTGCAGCTTTGCCAGGACGTGCAGTGCAGCGGCAGCGGCAAGCATGATCATGAAGGGCAGGATGGTCAGGTACAGGTGGGAAAAGATGACCTGGGATATGGACGCGGACGACACTGTTGCGGCGATAAAATAGGCCAGAGGGTATGACAGGAAGAGGATGAAGGTCCCGGCGTCCATGAACCTGCGGTATCCGGCGACGCCGGCAATGAAGAACAAAAAAACGCTGATGGACAGGCAGAAGGGCAGCTGCACGAGGATTTGGTACACGAATCTCGTGTGTATCCAGCCCAGCGTGAAGAGGGACAATCCCTGCTGTGCCGATTCGGCCCTGATGTCCCGGAGAAACCCGTGGAGGTCGAGCACGGTATACGGGGACGCAAGAAAAAAAACCAGTAAAGCAATGCCAAGCAGCAGGGCTATGCCCGGCTGGCGCCCTCCAGGGTGCTGCCTCCGGTGCACGTACACGGCAGCGGCAGGGGGGAGAAGGGCGATGATGTCGTACTTGGTCGCCAGGGCAAGACCCGCGAAGATGCCTGCCAGGAGCGTGTCCCGCAGCCTGCCCTGTTCCTCGATCCGCAGGGCGAAGAAGAAAGCGAGCAGCACGAACAGGGTGAGGGCGTTGTCCACTTTCGCCATGTGAGACATGTAGATGTCCAGGGGGTTCAGGGCGACGATCAGGGCCGCAGCGAGTGCCGCGGGTTCCCGGTGAAACAGACGCTTGCTGATGGTATAGACCATGATGATGTTGAGCAGATCGAACACCGAGGATTCATAGCGAGCTATCGTGTACAGGACAGGGGATGTGGCTGTAAGCTGGTGCACCAGATCAGTGAACGGTGTTCCGGAGACGATACCGGCAAGGTGAGCATAGACCCAGTACACGAGCGCGGTCAGGTAGTATATGAAAGACCCGTATTTGAA
>JAJYYW010000145.1 GCA_021800575.1 bacterium | reverse complement strand
ACAGATGCCGTGTACGGCAAGGAACGGGTCCCGGATATGTCCGCATCGGTCGGGTTTTCTGACGATACGTTCTCCACAGCTGCAGATCTGTTTCATCGTACACTCAAGGTGCGGGCCTCACTGGGGGTGAGAAACGGTTACCCGTTCACCCTGCGCACCCGGTTTGACAGATTCGACGCGCGCCCGGTCATATCCGTGGTATCGGGCCTCAGCCTGACGTCGGATGTGAGCGGTACCCTGTGGCTCACCGGCAGGCTCAGCGATATGCCCGCTTCGCTCGTGGGCTACGTGTACCTCGGAGCCGCATCCTTCGGAAACCGTTTTGCGGTGTTTCGCAATGACAAGCCGGTGTTCGTGGACATGGCACACAACATCGTGTCTTTCAGGGAATTTTCGCTGCGCGGAAAAAACAGCGTCCTCGACCTGAGCGGGTTTTTCAACCTGGACGGCGCTGCGGATACACTGGTCCATGCCGATATCGACCTGGGCTATGTCCCCATGTTTACCCGGATCTTCGCAGGTGCGAGCGGCACGCTCAAACTCGATACGAGGATCGAAGGCAGGCAGGGCAACGTCATGATCAACGGCACTGCCGAACTCAACGGCGATGCAGTCCTGTCCACGGAGCCGGTGGCGTTTTCCAACGTTCACATCGGCATACTGATGGCGAACAGGAATATTCTTATCAAGGACATCAGCGGTCTTATCAACGGCGGGACGCTATCCGGCAGCGGGCGGATCATCATGGCCGGGATCAGGCCGCGAATCTTTGATATTTCGATGAACTTCAAGGGCATCAACTTTGTTTACCAGGACACCGTGCCCCTTCAGATCGACGGCAATGTCGGTCTCAAGGGCGCATATCCGAGTCCGGTCATCGAGGGTGATGTCAGGATCGTCAATGCGGCCTACACGGACTACATCAACTGGGAAGACGAGATGCTGAAGTTCCAGCGCCGCAGATACGTGCCGAAAAACCTGGAGCAGCGCACCACGAACCCCCTGCCGCTGAATATCCGTGTCGAAGCGGACAAGACCATCGTGATCGACAACAATATCGTGAGCACGGTCCTGAGCGCCGAGCTGAGGATCGAGGGGAATGTCGATCATCCGGTGATCGTCGGCAACATCTCGGGCAACGGCGGAAAGCTCTATTACCGTTCGACCGTCTTTACCATCGACAACGCGGTCGTGACCTATACCCGCGAGCATCCGGAAAACCCGTTCGTGGACCTCAGGGCATCGACGACGCAGGACTTTATGGTCAGCAAGGAATATCAGGAATACAGCGAGTATAACATCTACCTGACCATAGCCGGAAAGCTCGACAAGCTCAACATCAGCCTGACATCGAATCCTCCCAACCTCGACGAGATGGATATCATCAGCCTGCTCACCTACGGCGTAACGCCTTCCGAACTGATGAAGAGCGGCATCAGCTCAGCCGCGGCGTATGAAGTCGGCACCGCGGTCGGCGGCAAGCTCGCCAAAGACATATTTTCCGAGATGGTCGGCAATGAGAGCCTCAACAAGATCAAGAAGATCTTCTGGATAGATAACCTCCAGATCTCGCCCTACTATCCCATCGGAGCTCCGACCTCGAGTATCCGCTTGACCGTTACCAAGAGGATTACCCGGGATCTCGATATCCTGTACTCCTACGATCTGAGCGGCTACAACCTCCAGCGGTTCCAGGGACAATACAAGCTGACCAGGCGCCTGTACTTCGTGGGGTCCTGGGACAACAACATTTCCACGGAGCAGTCGGTCAATTCCAACAACAATGTCGGTAATTTCGGTGGCGATTTAAAATACAAATTCGAATTCTGAGGGAACCGGCATTGGAGCGCATGCATGAGATTATAACAAAACGGCTGCACGGGATCGGGCAATGGCGGCGGGTTGCCGCGGGCCTGCTCGCGGCCGCACTCTTCCTGGCGCTGCAGGCGCATGCGGTGTATGGAGATACGGCCCTTGACCGGTACAATGGTATGGTCGTGTCCGGTATTACCCTGCAGTTCCCTTCCGGGGTCAAAACCGAGGGGATCCGCGGACTCATCAAAACGAGGGAGGGCAGTCCCTTCAGCATTGAGGACGCCGACAACTCCCTGCGTCTCCTGTATTCGACCGGACAGTGTTCGGACATCCAGGTCGGCGTTGAGCCGTCCTCCGGTGCGACGATCAGGCTCGTTTATATCTGCAAACCCGTCATCGAGGTATCGAAGGTCGTATTTTTCGGGGTAAAAAACGTTTCGAGGAAGGACCTGGAGCGTTCGATTGCACTCCAGCCGGAAACGCATTTTTACCGCGAAATCCTCGGCATTGTTCAGGATCGCGTGCTCCAGTTCTACCATGAACAGGGCTATATGACCGCGCAGGCCGACGTGACCTTCACCCAGACCTCGTACAACACCGTCGAACTTCAGGTCCATGTGCGCGAGGGGCGTCCTGCGGTAATACGGCGGATAACCATAACCGGGTATCCGGTTTTAAAAACCCCGGTCCTGATCCGGAAAATGGGCATAGCTCCGGGGGATCACGCCGTAAAAAATACCATCGATAACAGCGTGAACATGCTCGGGCTTCTCTATCATACCGAGGGGTACTGGCAGGCGGAGATACAGAAGCCGGACATCGTGTACGCCGAACAATTCCACGAGGCATACATCACCGTGAATATCGTGGCAGGTCCCCGCTACGTCATGGAATTCAAGGGAGCACGCCACCTCACGCAGGATCAGCTCGTGAACATGACCGGTGTCAACAAGAGCGGCGGATTCATGAACTTCGATCTGTACAGGAACAGGATCGAAGACGCCCTGAAGGACCGCGGGTATTATTTCTGCACCGTGCATTACCGCATTGTGAAGAAGACGAGGATCCATGTCATTTTCACCATCGACGAAGGACACAAACTGTACATCGCCGGTATTTTTTTCAGCGGGAACACGCACATCCCGTCATCGGCACTCAGGGCGCAGATGCTGACGTCCCCCTGGAGGCTGTACGCGTACATCTATAACTACCGGTACAACGGCATCCTGTCACCCGAGCGGTTCGAGAACGACCTGAAAGCCATCATCTACCTCTACAAGCTCCACGGATTTCTCAACGTTCGGATCAGGAGGATACAGATCGAGTACGCGGACCCGCGTAAAGAATGGATCACTATCAGGATTTCTATAGACGAAGGACCACAGACCATCGTGGGCAGTATCGGAATAGCGGGTGTGTCCGAGAGCATGAACGACAAGGTCATGTCCCGGATCGAAAAGATCAGGATGGGCGGGCCGTTCAACATGTGGCAGGTCCAGGATATCAAGCGGCAGATCGAACAATTGTATTTCTCGCAGGGGTATATCAACGCCTCGGTCGATTACAATTACACAATCCATGACGACGAGGCCGCGATCGACTTCAAGATATCCGAGGGCAGGCGGATACGCATCGGCCGGATCATCATCGCGGGCAACACCAAGACCGCGGACTGGGTGATTAGAAAAAACCTCGACTTCAAAACGGGTATGTATTTCATACCCGACGCCATCATCCAGAGCAGGATCAACCTCCTGAGGACCGGGTACTTCGAGAGTGCGGACATCAAGCCGATACCCGAGACCAGGCACCGGGATGTCGTCGATGTCGCGGTCATCGTGAGAGAACGTAAGACCCGGGGGGTATCTGTATCGATCGGCTATGGTACGGTCGAAGGATACCGTGCGGCGGTGGACGTCTACGACAACAATATTCTGGGAAGCGCGAAGTCCCTCGACTTCCACGTCGGCGGCGGCGTGCAGCCTATGGTCTATGCGTTTAAGCCGATGTTCAATCACAGCAACTACCTGACGAACGAGCGCGATCTGGAGCTGGGGTATATGCAGAATTACATTTTCGGCACCAACATGACCGGCAGGGTGGATCTCATTGATTCCTACGTGCGGAACTTCTGGATAGGGTACGGTCTGAAAACGGAGAGCGGCGTTGTCGGCATTGACCGGAACATCGGCTCCGCGGTGAAACTCTCGCTCCAGTACGATTTCGAAATACGCGAACCCATGGACGTTCAGCCCGGGGCCATCCTGACACCGGCGGACTTCCAGCAGCGCCAGCTCGGCATCATTTCGCCGATCGTTTCTTTCGATGACCGGAACAATCCGTTCAATCCGACGAACGGGTATTTCCAGGTATTCAGGCTCGACTTTGCGAAAAGCTGGTTTTTGTCCCAGGAGGATTATGTCAAGCTGTACACAGCGGCAACGAGATATTTCCCCCTCAACGACGATCTGACCTACGTGATCTCCCTGCGGGGCGGCTATGCATGGCCGCTCGGGACAACGGTCGATCTCCCAATCGAAAAACGGTTCTACCTCGGCGGCGGTACGACGATCCGGGGATTCGCTGAAGATACGGTCGGTCCGCTGGGACCCGGCAATACGCCGGTGGGCGGCGACATCATGCTGAACTATCAAACTGAACTGCGTCTGAAGCTGATCGACAACTTTGACGGTGTTATCTTTACAGACGGCGGCAACGTGTGGTCGTCGCCGGCCACGTTCGAATTGAAGGGCATGCACGACATACGGAAAACAGCAGGTGTCGGTGTCCGGTATGTGACGCCGGCGGGAGCGCTCAACCTCGATGTCGGTTTCAAGCTCGACAGGAGGCCGAACGAGCCCCTGACCGCATGGCATTTCTATATCGGTACAATCCTGTAAAAAGGTGCTATAGGTGGCAGCAGGAAGGGTTGAACGGAGGACCAGAAAAACGATGCAGAAGGTGACAGCGTACATCATCATGACAGCGATGCTGCTGATGCTGCCGGTGTATGCACACGCCGGCCC
>JAJYYW010000144.1 GCA_021800575.1 bacterium | reverse complement strand
CTCCGGGCATTAAGCAAGCTGCGGATCCCGGCGCGCCTCGTGATCGTGGGTGACGGGGTACTGAGGGAAGAACTCGAGCAGCTTGCGGAAGAGCTCGGCGTACGCAGGAACGTAGACTTCCTTGGATACAAAAAGGATGTCGTCCCTGTGTACCGTGAGACGGACATTTCCGTCCTGAGTTCTTTGAACGAGGGTGCCCCGGTCGCTGTCATTGAGGCCCTCGCCTGCGCACGGCCCGTGATAGCCACGGATGTCGGCGGTGTCAGGGACCTGCTGGGCAAAACAGTGGAGACCATCGCCGGGGGAGTGTGCCTGTGCGAGCGGGGCATCCTGGTGCCGCCCGCACACGCGGATGCCCTGGCAGCAGCTCTCGAGTATCTTGTAAATAATCCTGAAATCGGGTATGAAACCGGAAAACGAGGAAGGACGTTTGTGAGTACCTTATTTACCGTTGACCGGCTCATGCATGATATGAAAATACTGTATAACGAAGTGTTGCACTGATGCATGTGTATGTAGCCGCAGGGTTATCTTTTTTGATCGCTGTCGCAGCAGTGCCGCTGGTGAAACGGTTTGCGGTGCGCCACGGTATCATATCGCATCCAAAGAGCGACCGGTGGCATACAAAACCCATACCGCTGCTCGGAGGTATAGCCATCTATGCGGCGACGGCCGCAGCGTTTGTGCTGATGTCCGTGTGGGACCAGCATACCCTGATCATCCTGTGTGCCGGTACGGTTATTTTCGTGCTGGGGTTGGTCGACGATTTCAAACGGCTTTCCCCTCCCATCAAGCTCATCGTGGAGATCGCCGTCGCTGCTTTTATCATCGTGTTCGGGCTCAAATGGGACGTGACCGGGAATGCAGCCTTCGATATCATCATCACGGTGGTGTGGATCGTCGGTATTACAAACGCCTTTAATCTGCTGGACAATATGGACGGTCTGTCTGCAGGCATAGCGAGCATTATCGGCGTGGTTATCTTTTTGTGCCTGTTCGGCAGTACCCAGTCGCCGACATCGGTTCTGCTGGCCTCCTTGATAGGTGCCGCACTTGGGTTTCTTGTTTATAATTTCAATCCGGCATCCATCTTCATGGGGGATTCGGGGAGTTTGTTTGTAGGGTTCATGCTGAGCAGCGCCGTGCTGGTACCCGAGATTAAGCTTCCCGGGCAGCTCCTCCAGATCATTATCCTTCCGGTGCTCATCTTCCTCATTCCCATTTTCGATACGAGTTACGTCGTTTTCATGCGCGAGCTGTCGGGGGTTGAGGCAATGAAAGGAGGCAAGGACCACACATCGCACCGCCTGGTCCGGGTCGGCCTGTCGGAGCGCGGTGCGGTCCTGGTCATCTACGGCATCAGCATCCTCTCCGGCATCCTGGCGTACATGGGCAGGTTTGTGTCGATGTACGTGTACATCGAGCTGATCTTTCTGTTTACCATTACCCTCGTGTTCCTCGGCGTCTACCTGGCGAAGATCAAGGTGCACGAGCCGGGCATGAACGAAAAAGGAGCGATATCGATCATCGTCAATGTGACCTACAAGAGAAGGATATTCGAGATCATGCTCGATCTCGTACTGATATCCATTTCGCTGTACGGGGCATACATACTCAGGTTCGAGGGCACTGCTTTTAAGACGAATATTGTGATGCTGTTCAAGTCGTTACCCATTATCCTCGGCATTCAAATCGTGGCGTTCTACGTGGTGGGTATCTACCGGGGTGTCTGGAAGTATACCGGAACCCAGGAGATATGGACCATCATCAAGGGCATCGTGATCGGCGTTGGCCTGAGTATGCTGACGATCCTGCTGGTGTGGAGGTTTGCGGATTACTCACGGACGGTTTTTATCATCTACGCCATCATCCTGTTTCTCCTCATGGCACTGTCGCGGTACACCTACAAATCATTCGATTTCCTGTTCCGGAAGAGCAACGGGCACGAGTATAAAAAGGTGGTTATCTACGGTGCGGGCGACAGCGGAGAATTTGCGCTCAATGAAATACTCAACAACGATCAGTTGAAGCTGTCCCCGGTGTGTTTCATGGACGACGACGTCATGAAACGCGGACGGTCCATTCACGGATACCCGGTGATCGGCGGCAGTGAAAGGCTCGAAGACGTGATCAAAGACAGGCAAATCGACCAGATCATTATTTCGACCCCGAAGATAAAAGAGGAAAAGGTTAAAGTCATAAAAGAGATCTGCGAGCAGACCGGTGTCGTTCTGAAAAAATTTTCATTGAAGATAGAGGATTAGGTATGAAACTTTCAATTGTCGTGCCGGTGTATAACGAGAAAGATACCATCGAACAGATACTTGTCCGGATCATAGAAACGCCCGTGTATAACCTCGAAAAAGAGGTCATCGTCATCGATGATTGCTCCACGGACGGAACGCGGGATATCCTGAAGAACTACAACAACGGCATGGTCAGGATTTTTTACCATGAGATGAACCAGGGCAAGGGGGCGGCGCTGAGGACCGGTTTTGGCAAGGCGACCGGAGATTATGTCGTGGTGCAGGATGCGGATCTCGAGTACGATCCCGGAGACTATGAGAAGCTGGTCAAGCCGTTGATGGATGGAAAAGCGGACGTTGTGTACGGCTCACGGTTTATGGGAGGGGAGCCGCACCGCGTGATCTATTTCTGGCACTATCTCGGGAACAAATTTCTGACCACGTTTTCAAACATGTTCACCAACCTCAATCTCACGGACATGGAAACATGTTACAAGGTATTCCGGAAAAGAGTGCTGGACAGGATCGCCATCGAGGAGGATAGGTTCGGGTTTGAACCTGAGATAACAGCAAAGGTATCCCTGCTCGATCTGCGGATCTACGAGGTCGGCATATCGTACAGCGGCAGGAGCTATGCCGAGGGCAAGAAGATAGGCATGAAAGACGGTTTCAGGACGCTGTACGTCATTATCAAGTACGGATTATTCAAACGAAGACCGGCATAGCCTGATTACCTTGTCGCACAGGGATGCCGCGCCCCGCAGGGTACAAAGCGTTACTTTATGTTCATGACGGTAATCGTCAGCTGCAGTACGGTGGCAAAGCAAACCCACAGGAGATACGGAATAAGGGCATACGCGATCCAGGGTATTCGGGGATCGATGACAATGATCGACCAGACAAGGGTTGCCAGCAACAGTACAATGTCGAGAGCTGCCAGATAATTATTTTTTAACGTGAACTGCAGCGGTGTAAACGCGAGATTAAAGATCAGATTCAGAGCAAAGGGCAGTGCGACGAGCTGTGGTATCGACCCGGTGAATGTTGTATAGAACACGGTCCCGAACGTCAGCGCGATGATCACGTACAACACTGACCAGACCGGACCGAAAATCCACGCGGGTGGTGCCCAGGAAGGTTTTGCCAGTTGCTGATACCGGCTGAAGGTGTTTCCCATAAACGGTCCTATAGGATCTCCACCACGCAGATGATGATCATGACAATCGCGATGGCGCCTTTGAAGATCGTACCCTTGAGCCTGCCTATCGCCGAGACCCAGCCCTTGTGGGCGGCATCGAGCGCCTTCCTGCTTTCCAGAAGTGAAACGGTGAACGCCCCTGCAAATGTTCCCACGGCAGCCCCGATGAGTGCACCGATGCCGAGCAAAAAGGGAGCCAGCACAATGGACCCGATGATGCCTCCGCCGAGGGACGCCAGAACGGCCTTTTTCGAAACGCCCGCTTTTGCCGCGTCCTTGACACCGAACAGCAGTTCTCCGAGCTCGGCTGTCAGGGTCAGCAAGGCCAGAACGATGACTGTCGTCCAGCCGATGAAGTGTGCCTTGGTCAGCAGGACGTAGAAGAGAACGGCGAGAAAAGATATCAGCGTTCCCGGCAAACCAAAGACAATAGAGAGCGTTGCTGCAAACATGATCAGAAAAAGCAGGATTGTCAGCAATATGGAAAGGGCCGTCATGGCTGTCCCGTTTTCTTGTCCGTCATGCCGAGCAGCCGTATGATCTGTGCGATGGTTTTTTTGATGACCGTTCGTTCGATGACCATGTCGATCATCCCGTGCTCGAGCAGGAATTCCGCCCGCTGAAAACCGTCCGGAAGCTTCTGGCCGATCGTGTCCGATATTACGCGCGGACCGGCAAACCCGATCAACGCCTTCGGTTCTGCAATAATGATGTCCGCAATGCTTGCAAAGCTTGCGGCGACGCCGCCCGTGGTGGGGTCTGTCAGCAGGACGATATACAGGGTCCTGCTCCGGTTGAGTTTGCTCAGGGCGGCATTCGTTTTTGCCATCTGCATCAGGGAAAAGATGCCCTCCTGCATGCGTGCTCCTCCCGACGAGGTGACGATGAGAAGGTTGGATTGTGCCGCGGTTGCCGTTTCTATCAGGCGTGCGATCTTTTCTCCGACAACACTGCCCATGCTCCCGCCCATGAAATTAAAATCGAAAATCCCGGTGTACACGAACAGCTCGTTTATCAGGCCGTATCCCGTGACCACGGCGTCCTTTATGCCGGTCTGCTTCTGGGCTTCCTTGAGCTTATCCCGGTACCGGGTACGGTCCTTGAAATCCAGGGGGTCGATCGATTCCACGTCCGGCCACAGTTCGTGAAAGCTGTTCTGATCCATCAGAATGTCGATCCACTCGCGGGACGACAGCCTGAAATGATAATTGCATTTCGGGCAGACCCGGAGGTTTTTCTCGACTTCTTTTTTGTAGATGATCTCGCCGCAGTTGTTGCACTTGATCCACAGGCCGTCGAGGCTGTTTTTTGTTTTGTTGTCCGAGCCGAATAATGCCATGGTTAGATGTTTATGACCTGATCCAATTTGACTATCTCGGTGTCCCCGAGGTGCTGCTGCCTGAGTTCACGGATTATCTGCCGGGAGAATTGC
>JAJYYW010000143.1 GCA_021800575.1 bacterium | reverse complement strand
CTTGATACGGGGTGGGAATGACAGAATACTGACAAAACCAACTCAACATATCTACCGTCATACACAGTGGGTTATGTATTGATCTAATAATTAGCTAGCAAAATTAAATAAATCAATATGATGGAAGTTATAGTTACAGTATTTATCAAGTATGGCCCGCAATTTCCGGGCGGAGGGAATTTTTAACATGCTTGCTGGATTATATATTTTACTTGACTTAATTAAAAATATGGATATATATCGTATCTTATAATGAACAAAGAAATAAGAAAGCATCCGTTAAAAAAGGAACATTTTGAAATACTGCTTGAAGATATTCAGGACAAGTTTCAGTTCCTTGTAGACGGGCATATTACGTTAAACGAGAAAGTAGATCTACTGGGCAACGAAATCAAAGCGACCCGCGATGAACTTCATGCAACCCGTGACGAACTGATCTTCCTCATGAGGACTTCTATTGATAAGTCAGAAGAACGGCTCACCAAGAAGATAGAAGATTGCGATAAAACAGTAATGAATTACACCGATCAGAAAACACGAGAAGTTATGGCATATACCGATCAGAAAACACGAGAAGTTATGGCATACACCGATCGGAAAGTGCAAGAAGTTGTGGCCAATACCGATCAGAAGATCAATTTGGTAATAGATCATACAGATCGGAAAATTGAAGAAGTAAAAGACATCTTAAAGGATCAATCCGGCAAGCTCGACACCCACGAGCGAAGAATTACCCAGCTTGAGCAAAAGAACAGGACGTAAGCTGATTGATTGACCAACATAAAATAGTAGCAATCGTAACCGGAGGGGGCAGGGGACTTGGCCGTGCCATGGCACTGGGGTTGTGCGAGGCAGGCATGCATGTCGTCATCACATCGGCCCGCGAGTATGAAGAAATAAAAAAGGTCGCACGCGACGCAAACGACAAAGCGGGAGATGAGCGTATAAAACCGGTGAAAGCTGACGTGACCGAGGAAAAGGATTGCACGGCAGTCGTTGATTTTGCGATTTCTGCATTCGGCAGGATAGATATACTCGTCAATAACGCAGGACGTGGCATGAAGTATGTCAGCCAGAACTTTATGACCAAGCCTACGAAGTTTTGGGAGGTAGAACCGGAAACATGGCGCACGATCATCGGTACCAATGTCAACGGGCCTTTTTTTATGGCACGATCGGTGATACCGCATATGCTGTCAAATAAATGGGGGCGCATTATCAATATCTCCATGAACCACGAAACCATGCGCAGGAAGGGGTTTTCTCCCTACGGACCTTCAAAGGCCGCCCTTGAATCTGAAACCATCATCTGGTCGCAGGACCTCGAAGGTACCGGAATAACGGTGAATGCTCTGCTGCCGGGCGGTGCTTCCAATACCGGGATGATACCAGACGGCGTACCCGATGAAATACGCCTCAAGCTCCTCGATCCCGGGATTATGGTCCCGCCGCTGCTATGGCTGATATCCGGGGAAGCTGATTCGTTCACCGGCCGGCGTATCGATGCTTCGAAGTGGGACACATCACTGCCTGCAGTTCAGGCCGCTCAAAGGGCAGGTGAATCTTCCGGCTGGGCACTGTAAGAAGGTTCTTACATCACGAAGGGGATCAGTTTCTTGGTGTGTTTCCTGTAGGCGGGGTAGGTGTCCGGAAAATGATTACTGAGCAGCCTTTCTTCGATGCTGAGTTTTCTCAGAATACCGACGAAGATCATGAGGAGTGCGATGGCGCCGCGCATTTCACCAACTGCTAATGCAGACCCGAGGGTGGCGGTCAGGTATCCTGTATAAATAGGATGCCGGACAAGCCGGTAAGGCCCGCGCATGATAATCTCGTGATCCTTTTTGATGGTAACAGCACCGCTCCAGTTACTGCCTAATATCGAGCGCGCCCATACAGAAAGCGCAACCCCCGAGGCGCAGACAACATCAGCTGCAATGCCAAGAACCGTAGTCTGCGGCAGGATTCTCATACCAAGCCATCCTTTGGAGAGCTGGGGAAAATACAGGAGTGCAAAAACGGTAATGAGCCAGATACGTGCGATAACAATGTCTGCGATGCCCTGAATATAAATATTATCTTTAGTATTCCGTGCCTTCAAGAGCCAGTAGCCGTAAAAAACACACCAGCACAGTGCAGTAATGAGAATAAATAACATGTAAATTCCCTCCAGTCTGCGAAGTATCGTATCAGAAATGTGCAAAAAAAACTATAACCACGATTATTAAAAGTATGTATTGTTGACCTGGGATATGCTATTCATACGATGAAGAGTACAGGAGGGCGTTATGGTTCGTCGTATCAAAAAGATACTGAAAAGCAAACCAACCGTCGAGGGTGCAGGGGTATTCTTGAAAAGGGCATTCGGATATTATCATGTACCGC
This sequence comes from bacterium, assembly GCA_021800575.1. Classification (GTDB taxonomy): domain Bacteria; phylum JAMCPX01; class JAMCPX01; order JAMCPX01; family JAMCPX01; genus JAJYLM01. Next base: position 2,493 of record JAJYYW010000143.1, on the reverse strand, counting down.
AGCTCGACCCGTTCCTGCTGCTGGATGATTTTCGCTCTACGGACCCCGATCGGTACCTTCCCGGTTTTCCCTGGCATCCTCACCGTGGCATCGAGACAATTACCTATATGCTTGACGGACTGGTGGAGCACGGCGACAGCATGGGAAACAAGGGTGTGATCCTGCCGGGTGGTGTTCAATGGATGACAGCAGGCAGCGGTATTATCCATCAGGAAATGCCAAAAGGCGATTCAAAGGGGATCATGGGAGGATTCCAGTTGTGGGCGAATCTTCCGGCGAAGCACAAGATGATGGATCCGCGTTATCGGGATGTGAAGAAAGATATAATTCCGGAAATAAAGCGCAATGACGGTACAACGATCAGGATTATCTGCGGAACAGCAGATGGAGTACAGGGGCCGGTCAGAGACATCGTCATCGATCCTGCATACCTCGATATTACCGTGTCTGAAGAAACGCAGTTTATTCATGATGTTAAACCGGGGCATACGGTTTTTGCCTATGTCATCGGGGGAGAAGGTTATTTTGATAAAGGGCAGGATTCGTTTGCCTACGAGGTGGAAGGCACGAACTATTTCGATTTCAAACGTGAATGTCTTATCCGGGAAGAGAGCGTTGTCCTCTATGAGGATGGAGACAGTATCCAGATAACGACAAAGAGCAAATCCGTCAGGTTCTTGCTGATTTCAGGAAGGCCTCTCAATGAGCCTGTTGCCTGGTATGGACCAATAGTCATGAATACACAGCAAGAACTCAAGACAGCGTTCGATGAATACTCCAGGGGTACATTCATCCGTCACAAAAAGACAAAGCATTCGTAGCGCTCTACCGGTACAGGGATTGATACTATTTGACGCTGACTTATTGCTCAAACACATTTTTTTGAGATAAGGAGCGGCTATGGCGGAAAAGGTATTGGTAACAGGAGCTGCAGGTCTTGTCGGCGGCAACCTCGTGAGGAGGCTGGTCGTGCAGGGGTATGAAGTAGGCGTTCTCCTGATACCCGGGTCCAACACGGCTGCATTCAATGATCTGTCCGTGCACAGGCTCTCGGGCGATGTGCTTGATCCGCAATCCCTCGATCAGGCTATGAAGGGGGCTGATTATGTGTTTCATCTTGCAGCCATGGTGACCATGTGGAGGTACAATGCCGGTCAGGTAAGGGATGTCAATGTAACCGGAACGATCAATGTCATCAATGCGTGCATTAAAAATAACATAAAAAGGCTAATGCACGTAAGCACCGTTGATGCGATCGGGTTTTCGACGCCTGACGGGCACGGGCTCATAGATAAACCTTCGACAGAGGACGTGCCGTACCAGAACGACCGGTTCAATATACCGTATATGAAGACCAAGTGGGAGGCGCAGGAGATCGTAAGGACGGCAGTGAGGAGCAAAAAGATAGACGCCGTTATCCTGAACCCGACCTACATGCTCGGTCCGTACGACGTCAGGCCCTCGTCAGGCAGGATGATCCTGGAGATCGCGCAATCAAAGGTCGTGCCGTACACGAGCGGAGGGAACAACTTCGTCCATGTCGGCGATGTTGCAGATGCCATGATAACTGCGTTGAAAAAGGGCAGGACTGGAGAATTGTACATACTCGGGAACGAGAACCTTTTCTACAAGCAGATGTTTGAAAAGATAGCGTCGGTCACCGGGAAGAAACCCACGTTTGTAAAAGTGCCGAAGCTCATTGCTCTTGCCGGCGGATACATAGGAGACCTGTACGGGATCATGAAAGGCAGAGAGCCGAAAATATCGTCGGGAGAGGCGAGTATGGGGTTTGTCCAGCACTTCTTCTCGCCTGAAAAGGCACGAAAAGAGCTCGGCTTGAAATCGACACCGGTCGAAACCGCGATAGAAGACGCATTCCGCTGGTTCGTGGACAACGGATATCTGGGGAAAAAGCAGGGGGAAAAGGGTGAAAGGTAGAAGGGGTCAAGGGTATAGGGGAGAAGAGAATAAGGGTAAAAAGGGAAGAAGGGAAGAAGGGTGTTTGGGATAGGTAAAAATGGGCGAAATGATTGGTCGCCTCAATAATAGGTATTACCAGAATTGAACACTATGTCGATTGCAGGTTGAGAGTTATCCGAAGGTGAATGTAAAAGCCTTGAATCCGGTCTCCAGAACCTCGATTTCAACGGTATGCTCTGCAGAATCATCTGAATTGAAAAGCGTGTAAAGCCTCGGCTTGCTTACGACAACGTCAGGCTGCTGCCTGCCGTCAACCGTGACCTTGAGCGTTACAGGTCCTTGGTTGCTTTCTGCCACGATGTAGAGTTTCGCTGAGTAAAACTTGAGCTTTAGCCTGCCGTCTGTCTTCACCAGCGTGATATGATCACGAGCGAACCTCCATAAGCCTTCAAGCGCAAAGTTATTTAATGCAAGATGCCCTGGGAATGTATAATGACGAGCTTCGGCAGAAGGGGTCTGGTCCGGCGTCAGGTACTGAAGTCTGTACGTACCGAAATACATTTCAGGGCTACC
>JAJYYW010000142.1 GCA_021800575.1 bacterium | reverse complement strand
TACGTCTTTAAAATCGTCACCAATACCTATATCTCGAAAGCTGTCAGGAAGATGAACATCATCGAGTTGAAGAGTATCCGTATACCCATCAAGTATAAACTCATTGGCATTTATACCATAATCTCCATCGGCGCATTCATCATCATAGCGTACGCTGTCATCAACAATGCAAATCTGTATATGAAACAGAACCTGTACGAAAACTCCATGAATTCCGCCCTTACGATCGCTCATACCATCAACAACAATCCCGACGCCGATGACATTCTGAAAACGATCGAAGCACGTTTCAAAGGTCATTACCGCTGGTATTTGTATAACCCGGCCAATCATACGGTCCGCACCTATTCCTCAGCGGGCCTGGGCGCGACCGTCGTCACAGAGCTGGCCGGCAAAACCGTGATAAACGACCCTCAAAACGGTCAAACGCTGTATTCGCTCCACCAGCCCGTTACCGTGGACGGCGTCACCTGCTTTGTCGTTGTTGGTATCAGCAACGAGGTCTACCGATCGATCCTGCGGGGGTTTATTTCCAATATATCGCTGACGGGTGTCTTCATTCTCTTCATCGTCATGATAACGACCTTCCTCATATCGAGCGATATCGTCTCGCATGAACAGAGACTGGCCGAATATTCGGCAGCCCTTTCAGCGAAGGAACTATCGAAAATTCCTGCAGTGGTCTCCACGGACGAAGCCGGATTAATCGTTCTGAACCTGAGACAACTCATCGGCAGTTTCAAGGAATCGAGAACTCGTACGCATGATAACATCACCGCCATGAACGAGGTCATGAGTTCAACGTTTAAGAATATCGGCCGCGTGAAAACAACCATTACGGAACAAGCGGCGTATACTGATAAGCTGTTCGGCATCATAAATTCAATCCGGGAGGTTTCACGTCAGATTACCGGCCTGGGCATGCCGCTCGACGGGAAGGTAAACGCGAGCAGTGAACAGGTCGCCCATGCCGTGCAGATCAACCGGGAAATAAAATCCTCCCTGACGGGAGCTACCTCGCAGATAGCACGGACCCTGCGAACCGTCGAAAAGGATATCACCCTGTATGAAGACCTCCGGCGCACCATCATGAAGCTCAAGAACATTCTCGCCTCCTTTGACTCGGCCTCGGCCTCGATACAAGCCGGCACATCGGGTGCGGATAAGGCGCTCATGGAATTTTCCGCCATCATTACGGGCATCATCGGAGATAACGGGAACGGCATGGAGTTTACGAAAGACATCGATGTCATCATGACAGAGACGCAAAACATAGCGGAAGGCGTGCTTTCGTTTTTAACAACGTTTTTGTCCCATATACAGCAGGCCGATGAAATGCTCGGTATCATCAACAACGTCGCAGAGCGGACCAACCTGTTGTCCGTCAATGCCTTTATTCTCGCATCGTCCCCGCAAACGGAAGGAAAAAATTTCAGGGTTGTTGCCGAAGAAATTAAACGCCTCGCAGCAAGGGCACGGACCGGCTCCAAAGACATTTCAGATTACATCACCAGGGTGCGGAGAAACGTCGATGATACGATTCTCGGCATCAAAAACATCAACAACCTGATCATAACACTCAGACAATTTACCGCCAGCATGAATGCCATCCAGGTAAAAACCGAAGCACTGGCACAATCGGTCTTAGACATGATCGGGAACATCCTCAGGGACAATGAGGCGGCCATCGCACAGACGCAGGACGGCGATACCGCGGGTGGGAAAGGGTTCCTCCAGCGGATCGATCACCTTGCCGAAAGCGCCGCCGCTGCAATCAACGGCATGCAGGGGATAGCGACCATTTTCGGTGAAATAAAAAGCACGTTCGCACGAGAAATCGAGATGAGCAGCTCCCATGATACCATTCTCCTGTCCATCAATAATGCCCTTGAGAACATAAAAACATTCATCGCCTCCATCAATGACAGTCTTGCCATCGAGATCAAAGAGCAGATAGCCTTTTCATCCGACTCGGCGAAGAGTCTCATCGATCATATAAAAAACAATGAACAACATATCATGGATCTGGATACGATCATGAACCAGCTTGTTCAGGAGCTTGATCTCTTAAAGGAAAATGTAAACCTGTTCACTATCTGACACCATGCGTATTTTCAGCTCCGAGGGCATCGTCATCAACAAACTCAGGTACCTTGAATCCGATCTCATCATAACCCTCTTTATGAAGGGGGAAGGAAAAATTAAGGCCATCGTTAAAGGCGGTGTCAACAGCAGGAAGCGGTTTCCCGGCGCTTTCGAGATCGGAAATACCGGGGAATTCGGACTCGTCGACAAGAACCACTACCAGCTCATGCATGTCAGCCATGCCCGGATCGATAACTATCTCATCACCCTGAAGAAGGACTATGGCAAGATCGTTCTCCTGTTCTATATGGCCGGTATCACCGATGCGCTGCTGTCAGAACATCATACCCACCCCCTGCTGTATGACAACCTCCTGTACACCCTGAACCATCTCAACCAGAACGGTGATGAGCCGGCTGCTTCGGAAACGCAGGCCGCGGCGAGCAGTCAATTGCTGGATCGGGTACGCCTGTTCTACGAGCTCCACCTCCTGAGAGAAACGGGAATACTCCCCGCCCTCGACAAATGCGAAACATGCGGGACGCCGCTCTCCGGCGGTCCGATGTACTTTGTCATAAAGACGGGAAAATTTGTGTGCGGGTCCTGCAGATCGGCCGCTGCCGATACCGTGCTCATCCCGGCGGCTATCGTACAGTTGGCGCATGCCGTCACCGCCCGGGAGACCGGCATCCACGCATTCCTGGACACCCATGTACCGCACGCCGTATTCAACGCAACGACACAGCTCATGGGAAATTATATAGAACGGCCATTGAAAATCTGGCGGATGATTGATACCTTACAACCTTAAGGAAGACGTTATGAACAAAGATTATATCGACAACACGCAGATTGACCTTGAGCAGCTCCATGACGATTACTATGGATGGAAGCAGCCGGAAAAGCAAAAACTGAAGATTGTCACGCCTGTAGTACTTTTCTGCGTAACCTTCATCGCGGTCGTCTTTGCGGGTGCATTTCAGTACGGTGTGGATCCGTTTACCCATCCTGCGGACGCGTACAAAGGTCTGCCCTTTGCCCTGATCCTTATGGCAATACTCGTGTCCCATGAAATGGGGCATTTCCTCATGTCCAAGCACCATGACGTTGCAGCGACCCTGCCCTACTTCATACCGGCGCCCAATATCCTCGGTACCTTCGGGGCGTTTATCCGCATGAAGTCGCCCATACCGGATCGCAATGCGCTCGTTGATATCGGCGCAGCGGGTCCGATAGCAGGTTTTATCATCGCCCTCCCGGCACTGATTATCGGCATCAAGCTGTCTCCTCTTGTACCGGTGGGCGCTGCGGGCGGCATAACGCTGGGAGATTCTCTGCTCGTGAAACTGCTTTCCTTCCTGATACGGCCGCATATTCCTGCCGGGTACGAAGTAGGACTCAACCCGATCGCGTTCGCAGGATGGATAGGGATGTTCGTGACTGCGATGAACCTGATCCCCATCGGCCAGCTCGACGGCGGGCATGTTGCGTACGCCCTGTTCGGTAAATGGTACAATGCTATCGCACGGATCGCGCTCATCACCCTCGTACTTATGGGTATCTGGGGATGGGAGGTATGGCTCTTCTGGGCATTGATCATCCTGATCCTCGGTATACGTCATCCAAGTCCCATCGACCCGTACCAGCCGCTCGACACCAAACGGAAAACCATCGCGTGGTTTGCACTTATTATCCTGGTCATAACCTTTATACCGGTCCCGTTCTCCGGGTTATAAGAACACGCTATTCCCCATAAAAAAAGCCCCCGCCAGAGGCGGGGGCTTGTACTTTATGTGCTTTCTGCTGAACGCCGGATATCAGAAGCCTACCAGCAGTACCGTACCGTTGACCACAGCCATGGTCTGGGCATTCTGCAATGAACCAAATATACCCGGGAAGGTAACAGTCTGGTTATTCTGCAACCTGACTATCCCGGTGTATCCGTAGGTAATCGTTGCACCGGCTGCTGTCGCGTTTGCCGTAAAGTTGGGTGTCAGGGTCAAGGTCATTCCGTCCGCGGACAGAGTCGCGTTCACTGCCGGTGTGCCGAGCGTACCGCCAGAGCCGCCCGAGAGCGCTGCTGTAAAGAGCGTGGTATCGATCATTACAGGCTGATTGAAGGTCAGGGTCAGTACTCCGCTCGGATTGATGACCGATGGTACGGAGTTTGATGCAGTTACGACATAGAGCAAAGGCATGGCCGATGGCACCATGTGAACGGCAAACGTCGCAGGGAATATACCAACCTGAATGGGCATTCCGGGTAAGATGGGGAACGTCGGGTCATTGAGTATTTCGCCGTTGAATGTCAGGGAAGCAACCTGGAGGTAGTAAGCACCGCCAAGGACCAGTGTTCCGCTGGTAAATGTCGCCAATCCCTGCGCATTGGTCGTTGCGTCAAGGCTCGAGTAAAGACCCGCCATCGGGGCAAGCCGGTCGCCGCTTACCGGCGTTATGGTAAAATTATTGATCACGTTTTGCTTTAAATGCACCGTGGCATTGGAGATAGGCAGACCGGTCGGATCGTATACATAAACGTTAAGATTGGCCGGTGACGAACCCTCGGGATAAAGATAGATATCTCCTATCATGTTGTACTGGTTATCGACGATCGGTGCGTTTGTCGTGTTATTGACAGTTGCCTGCAGCTCAACATCACCCTCGAAATCCTGATACCCTTGTTTGGAGACCACGACCCTGTACCGGATCTCACCGGTGTTGACATCGGCAGGGATCCCGCTGAACGCATAATTTCCGCACAGGGGGTTGTTGGGGTCCGTGATGAGCATACTGGGCCCCCGGACCGACGATCCCTG
>JAJYYW010000141.1 GCA_021800575.1 bacterium | reverse complement strand
GTCGATTCGACGAAGAGCATCAAGGTGCAGAACTTCCAGGTGCAGGAAGAAGAGGAAGAAGAAACAAAGTCATACGAAAAGCTTAACGACCCGATAAAGCTCTATCTCCGTGAAATGGGCAGCATGCCGCTGCTCACCAGGGAGTGGGAAGTCGGGATTGCCAAGGCCATCGAAGAAGGCAGAAACAAGGTTTTCAATGCCCTGCTGTCGTCCCCGGTAACCATGAAGGAGATCAAGGAGACCGGTGACAAGCTTTCCAACAATGCCATAAAAATCAAAGATATCATCCGGGAGATGGAAGAGGACTATACGCCCGAAGAAGAAGAAGAAACCATCCAGAAAACTCTGTCCATCACCAAGAAAATGGTGAACCTGGAGGAGGAGAGAAAGGTATACCGTGCGATCCTGCGCAAGAACAAAAACGCGAAGAACGCAAAAGAACAAATGGCGAAATACAATGACAAGATCGCCAGCCTCCTGATAGGCCTTTCCCCCAATGAAAAATTTATCATGCAGATAACCGGAAAACTCAGGGCACTGGTTGACCGGCTTGATTCCGCGGAGGCGGAACTGCGGAGCTGCGCCCACGAGATCAATGTTCCGCTTGAAACATTCAAGGCCTCCCTGCCCGCGATCAACAGGTCGGCAGGTGAAGCAAAAAAAATAGCAAAAAAGCACGGCGTCGACTACGACAAGTTCAAGATACTGGTCCGCAGGATCAAAAATGCACTGAACCAGATAAAAACCGTGGAGACCGAGGCCGAAACGGACAGCCCCGTGCTCAGAAAGACGCTCAACGAGGTGCTCCTCGGGGAAGAAGAGACGAAGAGGGCCAAAGAAAAGCTCATCCTTGCCAACCTCAGGCTCGTCGTCAGCATAGCGAAGAAATACACGAACAGGGGCCTCAATCTCGCGGACCTGATCCAGGAAGGCAACATCGGGCTGATGAAGGCGGTGGACAAGTTCGAGTATCAGCGCGGGTACAAGTTCAGCACCTACGCCACCTGGTGGGTCAGACAGGCGATAACCAGGGCAATCGCGGATCAGGCGAGAACGATCCGTATTCCCGTCCACATGATAGAAACGATCAACAAGCTCATCAGGACGTCACGGTACCTGGTCCAGGAAATCGGCAGGGAACCCCTGCCCGAGGAGATCGCGGAAAAGATGGAGCTTCCTGTTGACAAAGTTCGAAAGGTGTTGAAGATTGCAAAAGAGCCTATCTCCCTTGAAACCCCCATCGGGGAAGAGGAAGACAGTCACCTGATAGACTTTATTGAGGACAAATCGTTTGCCGGTCCTCACGATGTTATTACCAATGAGAATTTACAGCATTTCACGAGGAATGCATTGAGTACCCTCACACCACGGGAAGAAAAGGTGTTGAGGCTGCGGTTCGGTATCGGAGAAAAATCCGATCATACGCTTGAAGAAGTCGGTAAGGATTTTGAAGTCACGCGGGAAAGGATCCGCCAGATAGAGGCGAAGGCCCTGAGAAAATTACGGCATCCGAGCCGGAGCAAAAATTTAAAAACCTTCATAAGTGAATGAGGGCCCATAGCTCAGCTGGTAGAGCTACCGGCTCATAACCGGTTGGTCCCTGGTTCGAGTCCAGGTGGGCCCATTTTATAACAAACAAAAGGAAAGGAGGCACTATACGTTGGATATAGAGCAGCTGAAGCAGCTTCAGGATGTTGACGTACAAATAGCGGACATTTTTCAGGAAAAAAATGCACTGGAAGAAACACTAAGAAACGACGAAGAGGCATTCCGGGTGGCTGAACTCACGGTCGATGAGTTCAATAAAAACTACGAGCAACTGGAATCCGAGAAAAAGGCAAAGGAAGCAGAGATCCAGCAGACCACCGAAATGATTAAACGGTGGGATGCGCGCCTCAAGGAGGCAAAATCGGGGCGGGAATACCAGGCGTTCATGCGCGAAATTAACGGTGCCAAGAGAGACATATCGGAGATAGAGAACGCCGTGCTGAAGATCATGGAAGAACTCGACAAGATCGATTCGACGAGGAACGACGAGAAACACAAGATTGAAGAGATAGGACAGCGGCTCCAGCAAACGGCTGAGCAGAGTAAAACAAGAATTTCCCTGCTGGCAAAGCGGATCCAGGAACTCGAAGTGCAAAAAAATGCCATTGCAAAAAATATAACACCCTCCATGTTAAGCATGTACGAACAGATAAAGAAACAGCGTCAGACAGCTATCGTGGGCGTGAAGAAAAGTATCTGCCAGGGCTGTCATGTCAACATTCCTCCCCAGCTTTTTAACGAAGTTATCATGAATAGCAAGATCATCCTGTGCCCGCACTGCCAAAGAATCCTGTACTATGTCGAAGACACCGCTGTTGAAGAACAGAAGCCGAAAAGAAACAAAAAAGCCGTTTAGCCTTTGAACTTAACCGATTATATCAAACATCACACAAAGAAACTGAATGACACGCTTGACAGCGCACTTCCCAAAGAAGGCGTGTCCCCCCATACCATTCATAGTGCCATGCGGTACAGCGTATTCAACGGGGGAAAACGGCTCCGGCCGCTCATCACGATAGCCGCGGCAGAGTACACCGGCATTCCCGTCGATAGAATCGTCTACTCTCTGGGGGCCATGATAGAGATGGTCCATACATATTCTCTTGTTCACGACGATCTCCCCGCCATGGATAACGATGATATCAGGAGGGGAAAACCGACGGTGCACAGGATGTTCAACGAGGCTATTGCAATCCTGACCGGCGACGCCCTGCTGACCCAGGCCTTCGAACTGATGGGGACCATCGGTACGTACAAGAAAAACGGTGATCTGACAGCGCTTCTCAACGAATTCACCGGCGCACTCGGCTCAAAAGGCCTGGTGGGAGGACAGGTGGTGGACCTCGAGAAAAAGGATGTGCGGGTCAGCGAAAAGGACATCCTCTTCATCCACCGGAACAAGACCGCCGCGCTCATCACCTTTGCGGCGATTGCTGCCCCGGTATTTTTTAAAAAACAGCGTTCCATCGCCGACATGAGGACCTACGGACAGGCGCTCGGCATGGCGTTCCAGACGGGGGACGATATCGTCGATTACACGGACGATGCCCATGAGGCATCGATCGTGAGTGTCCTTGGGATTGACGGTGCAAAAGATTTATTTTACGGATATATTGAACAGGCAAAAAAGGCGCTTCGCCAGAAAGAAGAAGCTCTGTATTTGATAGGCATATGTGATTGGATCAAAAAAGGATTTAACCTATGATCTTGGAAAAAATTAATTACCCGTCGGACATAAAAAAACTGACCATGGAAGAACTTACCCTGCTTGCGCAGGAACTGAGGGAAGAAATAACCACGACCGTGTCCCTGAACGGAGGTCATCTCGCATCCAGTCTCGGGACCGTAGAGCTTACCATAGCACTGCACTATGTCTTCAATGCGCCGGATGATAAGATCGTCTGGGATGTCGGCCACCAGTCGTACGCACACAAGCTTCTCACGGGACGCAAAGACAAATTCAGGACAATGCGCCAGTTCAACGGGCTGAGCGGGTTTCTGAGGAGGGACGAGAGCAACTATGATTCTTTCGGTGCGGGACACTCCAGCACGTCGATATCCGCAGCGCTCGGCATCAAAGAAGCCATGCGGATCCAGGGGAACGACGCTTCAAAAGTCATCGCGGTTATCGGTGACGGATCCCTGACCGCCGGCATGGCCTTCGAGGGCCTTGATCAGGCAGGTCATTTGCGCAGGAATCTCATCGTCGTGGTCAATGACAACGGCATGAGTATCTACCCGAATGTCGGGGCCATATCGAACTTCTTCAGCAGAAAACTCACGAGTTCACGGTTCGCGCGGGTGAGAAAGCGTATCAAGGAATTCATCCTATCGCTGCCCAAAAGATTCAGCGACCCCCTCTATAAGGCTGCCCAACGGACCGAGGCCTCGTTTAAGAGCCTGGTAACGCCGGGGATACTGTTCGAGGGCCTCGGGTTCCAGTACATAGGCCCGATCAAGGGGCACAACCTGAACGAGCTGATCGAAACACTCAACAACGTGAAGAACTGGGACGGGGCCGTGCTCGTCCACGTAAAAACACAAAAAGGCAAAGGCTATGAGTACGCAGAGAAGGACCCTGTTTTCTGGCACGGCGTCGGCCCCTTCGACAAGCAGACGGGACAGCTTGTCACCAAGAACAACGGGTCGCCGAGCTATACAAAGGTCTTCAGCAACACGGTCATACAACTGGCAGAACGTGACGGCAGCATCGTCGCGATCACCGCGGCAATGCCGGACGGAACCGGTCTGGAAGAGTTTGCGAAAAAGTTTCCCGGCAGGTTCTATGATGTCGGTATCGCGGAACAGCATGGCATAACGTTTGCAGCGGGTCTCGCAACAGAAGGGCTCAAGCCCATAGCTGCCATCTATTCGACATTCCTCCAGCGGGCGTTCGACCAGGTCATCCACGATGTATGCCTGCAAAACCTCGGGGTCACGATCACCATGGACAGGGCCGGCATTGTGGGACAGGACGGACCGACCCACCACGGGGTATTCGATATATCATACCTCAGGATGATCCCCAACATGACCCTGATGTCTCCCCGGGACGAAGAAGAACTGCGTCACATGTTGTATACCGCAGTCAACCTCGGCAGGCCATGTGCTGTCCGGTACCCAAGGGGCAGCGGCGTGGGGGTACCACTCTCGGACGACTTTCATACCCTTGCGGTGGGCAGCGGAGAGATCGTGGAAACGGGCAACGATATCGCAATCGTTGCCGTCGGCGACATGGTCGTACCATCCCTGCGTGCACGGAATATACTGCTTTCCGCCGGAATTAGTGGTACGGTGGTCAACGCGCGGTTTATAAAACCGCTTGACGAACAGCTCCTCGCCGACCTGGCTGCCCGGTTTGAAA
>JAJYYW010000140.1 GCA_021800575.1 bacterium | reverse complement strand
TCCGATCTTATTCCCTGCCGCTGATGGCCGCATACTCTTTGAACACCTCGCCGATGTGCTGGTACGCCGCTGCCATTGCCAGCGAGAGCTGTTTCTTGTTGTTGATGAGGTCCGGCTCGTTCATGTACGCGCCGAAAGAAATTGGATGCTCCGGATCGAGCGCCGTGTAGGTGGGCTCGAATTTTCCGATGAAATCCTGCACAAATTGCTTGTCCGCAAAGTAGCTCACCCTTCTCTTCTGATGGCTCGTGAAGAACCCGTCATACGCAACGATCACCGGAAGCCGCACGTCCTTGAGCTCACCGATCTTGATGGCCATGATGTTCATGTCGTACACCGCCTGGGGCGAACGTGCGAGAAGGATGATCCATCCGGTGTTGAGTGCCATGTACAGGTCACTGTGGTCCCCCTTGATGTCGAGGGGGCCTGAAACCGACCGGGTCACCAGGTTCAGGAGCATGGGAAACCGGGTACCGGCCTGGACCGGGTACTGCTCCAGAGAAAAGAGAAAACCGTTTGCCGATGTGGCATTGAACACCCTTCCGCCACCCAGGGTTGCGCCGTAGCATATACCCGCTGCACCATGCTCGCCGTCTCCCGGGATCATCCGTATGTCGTGTTCGCCGAATGCCTTCATCTCGTCAAGATTTTCTGCAACCTCGGTCGAGGGGGTTATGGGATAATATCCCATAATGTGGAAATTGATATGCTTTGCTGCAAGAGCTGCCATCTCATTGCCGCTTAAAAGTCCCTGGACTTGTGGCAGAGGGGACTTGTTGTTTATGCTTTTTGCTGTCTGATTGTTCTCCATCGTATCCTCCGGATTATTTTAAAACAAATTCCATGTGCTTCACGGTTATCGCCTCAACATCGTGACTCGCCTCCAGTTCCTTTTTGAGTGCATCGAACTTGCAGATCGCCACGCACTTCATGCACCCCTTGCAGAACTGATAGTTGATACCGAGCAGGATATTTTTTTCCTTGCCGTGCTTGTCCAGACCCTTCTGCCAGACAAAACAATAGTCCGGACAGGTGATTTCGCACTCTCCGCAATTCGTACATTTGTCCTTGATGAACAGCGGGATATACCCGGTTCTCGATGCGCTGAGGTCCTTGGTGATACTGTTTCCCGGGTTCAGGATAACGCCGCCGATGGGGGCGTTTGCATACCCCAGATCCGGGACGGACCTGCTGAAAGCAACATACTCATACCGTGAATCAGGGGCAAATTGTTTTATGGTAACCTCGCTGAAACCGCGGTCGAATGCCCTGAGGTTCGCCTCAATGAGGTGCGGGTACTTCTTCTTGAAGGTGTCGGAGATGGCGTTTTTCAGCGCTGTCTTGTCGATAAATCCGGACGCCCTCGCAATGGCTCCAAGCATGGTCGTATTGAGCTTGACCTTTTCCTCGACGGAAATCTTGATAGCATCGACACACACGATGGTGCCGCCGTAGAGTTTGATCTCTTCGCGTATCTCGTCGGGTGTCCTCGGGGTGTTCACGACGACAATACCGTGCTCGTCTACGCCCTGGGTGAGGACCATGGTCTTCATCATCTTTTCATGGAAGATGACGAGGATGTGAGGTTCCTCGACCGGACTGTTCGATCGTATCTCGAAATCCGGTTCCGAAAACCGTACAAAGGACTTCACGGGTGTTCCCTTTTTCTCAGAACCGTAACTTGCAAAGTTGACGCCGTTCAATCCCATCCCCAGGACGCCGGCCTCGGCAAGTATCTTGCCCGCGAGGTTGGCACCGAGTCCTCCCACACTCTCCATCCTGATCTCGTAGAAACCGGATTTATTCGCCTTTGGCAGTATCTTTTTTTTCTCTGACATCTATCCTCCAATCTTAAATTTCTGTTCTGTTCTCCATTGCCCTGGTCAGCGTATACTGATCCACGTACTCCAGCGAGGAGCCCATGGGTATACCGCTTGCCAGCCTGGTAACCTTGATCCCCATCGGTTTTATAACCCGCTGGAGATACAGGGCCGTTGCCTCTCCCTCCGTCGTAGGGCTCAGGGCAATGATGACCTCCCTGATGGATTCCCGGGGAAGCCGGTTCAGCAGCTCGGCTATCTTAATATCTTCCGGTCCGACATTGTTGAGCATGTTGATCACGCCGTGCAGTACATGGTATTTCCCCTTGAAAATACCCGCCTTTTCTATGGTATTGAGATCAACAGGCCGTTCCACGACACACAGGAGGGAACTGTTTCTGGACTGGGAACCACATATAGCACAGGGATCCGTGAATGTAAAATTGAAGCACGTCGAGCACCTCTTGATCTCCTCGGTGATCCTCCTGATGGCGTCCGCCATGGCCTGGGTTTCTTCCCGGCTCATGTTCAGGATATGGTATGCGAACCGTGTCGCCGTTTTTTCTCCCACGCCGGGCAGCTTCTTCAGGTTCCTGACGAGCTCGGCAACGGGATCAACGGGTTGGTACGTCATAGGGGAAGCCCGGGGATGTTCAATCCGCCCGACACTTTTTTGAATGCTTCCGCTGATAACTCTTTTGCCCTGTTCAGCGCCTCGTTCACGGCTGCCAGGAGCAGATCCTCCAGCATCTGCTTGTCCCCGAGTGCGAAGACTTCCGGATCGAGGGTGATCTTCGTGATCTCATTCTTGCCGTTCGCCTTCACGACAACCATGGCCCCGCCGCTCGATGCCTCGACCTCTTTGGTCGCAAGCTCTTCCGTGATCTTGTTCATCTGTTCCTGGACTTTTTTTGCCTGTTTCAGTAGACTGTCTAAGTTCATATCTGCCCCTTTACATTTTTTTTATGACCTTCCCCCCAAAAACATCAAGCAGTTTATTGAGCTTCTGATCATCTTTTATTATTGCAGGAGAATCACCGGAAACGGCATTTTTATGCAGGATGACATCATACTGAATACCAAAATACTCCTTCACATACTGGCGCAGGATGTCCCTGTTTTTCTCCAGGTCGGTAAAGCTGTTCTTCGCATTCCCCGTCATAAATATATGAACTGCACTGTTTTTTTCAATCGAAATGTTCGCCTCGCCGAGCTCTGCAGCGATCGGCCCGTTCTTCTGAAAGACATACTCGAGGAACCCGTTCAGGGTTTTTTCGCCGGATGCGGTGACCGTCGCGGCCGCCGGGTTGCTGGCCGCGGTGCCTCCTGCACCTTCATTCCCCGGCTTTTCGAAGGCCGGCCGTTCGTCGAACGGCGGGCGGGTCAAGGCACCTCCCGTCTGATCGACCGACCCCTTCAACTTCTTCAAATCCGACAGAATCTGATCGATTGGCAGGATAGGTTTCAAGGAAGCCGCCATGATCAACAGGATCTCAAGAGCTATGCCGGACTGCGTTGATCGCAGGATCAGTTCCATCCCCCGGGAGATGGTATTCATGAGACGTATGAGATCGTCCTGGGTAAACAGGGCGCTGAGTTTTTTCAGGGCAACAGTCTCGGTATCGGAAAGCTCCACAAGGTCATCGAGGGACATGCTCAGCAGATAGATGTCCCTGAGCGAAGACAAGAGCTCCTCGACGAACCGCTTCGGGTCGTACCCCCGGGCGTCGACCTCCCGCGCCACGAGCGCGGCCTCGCCGACATCGTGGTGCGCCATGGCATTGACGGCCTTCACGATGACATCGCGCTCCAGAACGCCGAGCGACTTATAGATCTCCTCCTGCGTAATGGTTTTGCCGCTGTACGACAGGGCCTGTTCGAGAAGGCTCTGCGCGTCCCGGAGGCTGCCCTGGGCATAGCGCGTAATCACCTCTTTTGAAGCATCGTCGATGTTGATGCCTTCCTTGTCCGCGATGGCGTTGATGCTCTGCAGTATCATGGAACTCCTCAGCTTCCTGAAATCGAACCGCTGGCATCGTGACTGGATCGTCAGCGGGACCTTGTGGGGTTCCGTGGTGGCAAATATGAAGATCACGTGTTCCGGCGGTTCCTCGAGCGTCTTGAGCAGGGCATTGAAAGCGCCCTGCGAGAGCATGTGCACCTCGTCGATAATATAGATCTTGTACCGGTCCCGGGACGGTGGATACTGCACGTTGCTCTTGATCTCCCTGATGTTGTCGACACCCGTATTCGAAGCACCGTCGATCTCGTACACGTCCATGCTTCTACTCTCGTCTATCTCTCGGCAGCTCGAACATTCGTTGCACGGCGTTACCGTGGGCCCCTTGGCACAATTCAGGGCCTTTGCGAGCAGGCGCGCTGCGGTTGTTTTACCGACCCCCCGGGGACCGGTAAAAAGGTACGCATGTCCTATCCTCTCTTCCGCGATAGCATTTGACAGCGTGCGCGTGACATGGGGCTGACCAAGAAGATCCTCGAATACTCTCGGCCTATATCTTCGTGACAATACTCTGTATGCCATAACTTCGGTTATTCTGACCTGCCGTCTTTCTGTAATTTTATAGATAGTCAGGTTGTCTGCGACTTGAACAGTCTTGCTACCGTTGCTTCCTTCCGGACCTGGCGGGTTCACAACTTATTCAAACACAGGACCCGACTATCCAAACAATGATTTTTTATCATAATAAAAAAATGTCAACAGTTTTCTTACGAGGGATAAAGCAGGATACTTGTATAATACTACCTGATCCCCGAAAAGTAAACCCCGTTACTTGATGTTGTGTTTTTTCATCCGGTACCTCAGAGCGTCCCGGGTAATCGACAACGCCTGAGCCGCCTTGGTCTGGTTGCCCTCAGCGAGTGCGAGCGCCTTCATGATGAGCTCCTTCTCGACCTTCTCGAGTTCCAGCGAGCTGTACTGTTCCGTCCCGGTCTCTGCCGGAGACTCCAGAAGTTCGATGGGGATGTGTTCCTTCCTGAGCGTCCTGTCGTTGGTCAGAAGGATCATGCGCTCGATCAGGTTCTTGAGCTCCCGGACATTGCCCGGCCAGTCATACCGGAGAAAATATCCGAGTGCCTCCGTATCGATG
>JAJYYW010000139.1 GCA_021800575.1 bacterium | reverse complement strand
AACAGGTCTCCAACGCCACGCTGGTCTGGGAGGGGATAGAGATGCTGCGGAACCTGGGCTGGCCCGTGACGCAGGCGCACGCCGCCGCTGGCTTCGCCTCGGTGCGCTGGCCGGCCAGGTTCCAGGTGCTGAGAGCGCCGCCGGCCTTCCCGGGCGCCTGCTGCACTCTATCCTGCCTGCATCCCCCGAGCGGCGATTACCGGCGGTGTTGTTCAGCCGGTGAACACGCTGTGCCCGTGCGCAGTCCATGGTTGACAATACATAACAATGATATATATTGATAATGTTATATAATAGATTGAAACACTATGGCAAACACAACGAATACCAGCGATCAGGGCTATAAATGGTGGGTCCTTGTCATTGTCGTGATCGGCAGTTTCATGAGCGTTCTGGACAGCTCAGGCATGAACATAGCCCTCCCGCATTTCATGGTGGCGTTCGGCATCAACATGGACCAGGTCGAATGGATAACGACAGCCTACATGCTTGCATTCGCCATCTTCATCCTGTTCGCAACTTGGGTCAAAAACGTCCTCGGCACAAAACAGACCTTCCTGTGGGGCGTGTTCTTTTTTATCCTGGGTTCCTTTTTATGCAGTTTTTCCTGGAGCCTTGACTCGCTGATCTTTTTCAGGATCATCCAGGCCATCGGCGGCGGGGCCATTACCCCGCTGGGTGTCACGATGATCTCCGAGGTCTTTCCCAAAGAGCAACGGGGCTTTGCGCTTGGCATGTGGGGGGCCGGAACGACCCTCGCGCCTGCCGTCGGTCCGACGATGTTCGGGTATATGATCGACCACGTAGGATGGCGTGCATTGTTCTATATCAACGTTCCCATCGGCGTGCTGTTGTTGTTCTGGGGTATAACCGTATTACGGCCATCGAAGGGTAACCCGGCATATTTCAGACGGTTTGATTTTATAGGCTTTCTGTTTTTCACCGTCTTTATATCCGCACTCCTGATCATCCTGCAAAAAGGGCAGGAGAAGGGATGGACTTCGAATTATATCATGCGCCTGGTCGCTGCATCGTATTTTTCCTTTTTTGGATTCATCATCGCAGAATTCACGGTCAAGCATCCGATCATGGACCTTACCATCTTCAGGAACTATAACTTCAGCATTTCCAATGTCGTGGGCATAACGCGATCCGTGGCCCTTGTCGGAAGCGGCTACTTGATGAGTATGTACTTTCAGAACATCATGAGTTTTTCCGCCACCACCGCAGGGCTGATGGTCATTCCGCAGGCCGTTGCTCTCAGTATAACCATGCCCATTGCAGGCAGGCTTTCGGACCTCGTGGGTGCCAAACCGCCCCTGATCATCGGTACCATCATCACCGCGGTCTCCTTATATTACTTCCGTTACCTGTCCGCCAGCCTGGATTTGACCTTCATCATAGTCGACCTGCTGGTGCGGGGCTGCGGGATAGGCCTGATGATGGCGTCATTGACAACGTCGGCCATCAATGCCCTGGAGCCGGAACAGGTGAACATGGGTTCGGGTATCCTGAATTTAATCATCCGGGTCGGCAGCTCGTTCAGCACGGCAATCATGGGCGTCATCGTAGAAAACAGGACCGACCTCCATATGAGCAACTACGTCGGCACGATAGCGTACAACTCACCTGTGTGGAGCAGGCGGATCGATACGATCAAGACGTACGCCCTCGCGAAAGGTGCAAGTTTGTATACTGCGGCCAGTGCCGGCAAGGGCGCGATGATAGGGGATTTAAAAAGATGGGCCGGGATAAATGCCTATGACGATGCATTCATGGTCGCTGCGGGTGTCGTTGCGATCAGCATTATTCCTGCCCTGCTGATACGAAACATCATCTACCGGAGACAGCCGTCGGCCAGTGCACAAAAGGCAGTGACGCAATTGGAAGAGCCGGATTAGTATGCCGGTAAGGACAGGAAAAAATGACGGGGAGAGATCATGCTCCCCCCGTTCTGTTTCATTTCAGCGATTTCAGATACAGTGCGATGTCGTTCAACTGTTCCTTCGCTAACAGCGGATGGTCCGGCATGACATTGTAGACGGGCTTACCGAGCAGGATCTCGTGGGCGCCGGGCTTGAAATGCTTTCCGGGCGTTGCGACCTGCGTTTCGAGCCATTCGATACTATGCGCCCGCACCCCCTGGTCGCTCAGATCCACGGACAGCGTGCCTCCCTGGCCGTGGATAGCATGACAGGTCAGGCAGTCCTGTGATGCCACCAGTTCCCTGCCCCGGTCAACGGCGGACATCGACGGCACGGGCTTGACTGCTTCGCCCATCGGACCGGACGTGTAGGACGGAAGCTTTGGCTGGCTGATGACAAACGGCGGGCCGTCGAGCGCTGCCAAAAAGGCGACCAGTTCCTGCTCTTCTGCCAGCGTCAGGTGAAGCGGTTTGAGCAGTTTCGACTTGTTGGGTATATCGCCGCCGCCCTTGTTGAAAAATGTAACGACCCCAAGCCGTCCCTCGATCGCGCCGTTATGCATGTAGTACGGGCCAACGGCATCGATCAAGCTGGGCGTTCCGAACTTGTCCATATCCGCGGTCTGGTGGGTGACAAAATACCTGCCCAGGTCACGGTCCACGGTGGTGAAGTCCGATATGCCGGCGCCGTAGGCAAAGCAATGGCGTGCTGCGGCATTGAGCTTCTGCTCTTCGCCGGTCAGCTGCAGTTCAGGCACGCCGAGTGCATGAAATTCGTTGTCCGTGAAATACGGTCCGTAGTGGCACCGGATGCATCCTGCCTTCCCGGTAAACAGCCGGAAGCCGGCGAGCGCCTGTTTCGAAAGCGCCTTTTTGTCACCGTTCACATAACGGTAAAACGGGGTGTCCGTGACAACGATCGTCCGTTCGAACGAGGCGAGTGCCTTGGCAACCAGATCGGGCGTAATCGTATCGGCGTTGAATACCTGTTTGAACAGGGTCTTGTATTCCGGTATCTCGGAGAGCCGTGCAGTCATGTAATGCAGGTGCACGTTCATCTCGAACGGCGCGGCAATGGGGCCCAGCGCCTGCTGTTCCAGGGACGTGGCCCTGCCGTCCCAGAACAGGTATTTCAGGTACGCCGCATCGATGACGGAATCAACCGCCCGCCAGTGCATGGTCGACGGGAATGAGAGCGACAACCGTGTCGGCGACACAAACCCTGCCGCAGGAATATGGCAGGTGGCGCACGACAGCGCACCGTTGCCGGACAGCCTCGGATCAAAGAAGAGCATCTTTCCCAGTTTTATCTTTTCCGGCGTCTGCGGATTGTCCTTCGGAACCGGCGCCGGGTAGGGCTTGAAGGTCGACAGGTCTACGGCGAACGCACGTGATGGCGGGGAAAGGGCCAGAAAGGTAAGAACCAGGATAACGACCGAGGCCACGCTGAAAACACTGTGCAATTGTTTTTTTTGCAACATGGTAACCTCCTTTATCAGGTGTTCACTCTATTCTATAATCCGGTGCCGTGTGCGGGTCAATGCTTTCCTTGCCAACGGGTCTGATCACGGGGCCGGCTTGATCGCGTCCGGCGAGTTGAATGCCGGCGAGTTTACCCGTGGCGAAACCGGGTAGGCTTCCAGCGCTCCGGAGGGAAAAGGCCTGAGGAGGGATTTGAGCATGACCGTGTCATGGACTTCGGGATTCAACCATCGCGCATAATCCTCCCGGTGAAGGATGACGGGCATCCTGTCGTGGAGACGGGAGACGAGCTCGTTTGCATCGGTCGTCACGATCGTGGAGGTGCAGCGCTCCCCGCCTTCGGGCGGCCTCCAGGCGTTATACAGCCCTGCGAATGCCATCGGGACCCCTGACCTGAGGCGGATATACGAGGGGACCTTCATTGTGCCGCGCCGCTGCCACTCATAAAACCCGTCCGCCACCACGAGACACCGGGTGCTGAAAAAAGCCTCCTTGTAGGACCGGCTCGAGTCTATGGTTTCGGCCCGTGCATTTATCATTGAATAGGCGGTCCTCGCTTCCTGTGCCCAGGACGGGAGAAATCCCCAGGTGCTCAGGATCAGCCTGTTCTTGTTTCCTGTATGGACCACGATCGGGATCTGCTGGGAAGGCGCGGCGTTGTAATTAGGCACGAAGTCGCAGGCAACATCGTCGACGTCGAAGATTTTGGCGATGATCTCCAGGGTCGTATGAATATCGAACCGCCCGCACATAAAAGACGTATAGCATACCCGGCAGGGTACGGATATTTTTCTTGACAGCGAACGTTCGTTCGCCTATATTGTGTCCATGCCGAGAAGAACCGGGAAAGAAGAACTCCAGGGCCGCATCAAAGAGATAGAGCGGTTCTACCATACGAACGGCAGGATGCCAAGTTATGCCGAGATCGGGGCACTGCTCGGATTCCGTTCAAAAGATTCCTCGTTCAAGTTCGTCGGAAAGCTCGAGAAGCTCAAGGTTGTGGTGAGAGACACCAAGGGCAGGCTCATCCCCAAGTCTCTTGCCCTGCCCGTGAAGGTGCTCGGTACGGTCGAGGCGGGGTTTCCGAGCCCTGCGGAAGAAGAGCTGATCGACACCATATCCCTCGACGACCTGCTGATTAAAAACCGCGAAGCGACCTTCCTCCTGAAGGTATCGGGGGACTCTATGAAGGACGCGGGCATCATGCCCGGGGACATGGTGATCGTGGACCGCGGCATGCACCCCAAAAGCGGGGACATCGTTATTGCCCAGGTGGACGGTGCATGGACCATGAAGTATCTGCAGAAGCGCAGCGATGGTTTTTATCTTGTCGCTGCGAACCCGCACTATAAACCCATCCGCCCGAAAAGCGAATTGAAGGTTGCGGGAGTGGTTACGGCGGTGGTCCGCAAGTACCTGTAGCCGGTGGTGCACTCCTATGGATAATCAGCCCCTCACCCTTGCATCGTTTCCACGGGCGATCATGCACGTCGATGCGGACGCTTTTTTTGCGTCCTGCGAACAGGCCATCCACCCGGAACTGAAGGGCAGGCC
>JAJYYW010000138.1 GCA_021800575.1 bacterium | reverse complement strand
CCCCTCGCGACGGGCCTTCTGATTGTGCTGGTGGGTACGGCTACGCGGCTTGCACAGTACTTTCTCCGCCTGAACAAGGTTTATCATTTTACCATCAAACTGGGGGAGGAAACCGATACCCTCGACAGCGACGGGACCGTCACGAAAACCTGTGATTACTCCACTGTCCGGCGTGAGGCATTGCGCGATGCTGCGGCATCGCTGGAGGGCTCAATAGAGCAGTACCCGCCCGCGTATTCCGCCGTCAAGTTCAGGGGCAGGCCGCTGTATCACTACGCGAGGAAGGGGCAGGCCGTGGACGTTCGTCCGAGGACGGTCAACGTGTTCAGACTGACCATAGAAGACTTCGTTCCTCCGTACGCCGTGTTCACCGCGGAGGTATCATCGGGCACCTATATACGTTCCCTTGCAAAGTCTATCGGTGATGTGGTAAGGTGTTCTACGCACGTGACATCACTGAGGCGGTTGAGCGTCGGAAGCTTCCATGTGGATCAGGCTGTCCGGTTACAGGATATGCGGCATCATCTGGAGCGGGAAGATACTCAGTATAGTTTCCTGATTGACAGGGAAACACTATTAAAAAAAATAAAACTATAGTTCCTTATAATCAAGGAGTAGAATGCAGGAGGTAAACATGGCATTAACAAAGGACAAAAAAGCAGAGATAGTAAAAACGTACGGGAGCAGCGACAAGGACACGGGGTCACCGGAAGTTCAGATTTCCCTGCTTACACAGAGAATCAACATGCTTGAGGAACACTTCAAGGTGCACAAGAAGGACCACCATTCCCGGCAGGGACTGCTCAAACTGGTGAGCCAGCGGCGCAGCTTGTTAAACTACCTCAAGAAGAGTTCGGACAAGCGGTATTACGAATTACTGAATAAATTAGGGATAAGGAAATAACGATGACAATCAAGAAATCCGTCCAGATCGGCGGAAGAGAATTTTCCATAGAAACGGGCAAGATGGCAAAACAGGCGCATGGTTCTGTTTATGTCAGCTATGCAGAGACAGGAGTTTTGACCACGGCAGTCGCAGGTTTTGAGCCTGTGGAGAAACAGGATTTTGTACCGCTTACCGTAGAGTACCAGGAGCGGTTTTATTCCGCCGGAAGGATACCGGGCGGCTATTTCAGGCGCGAAGGAAAGCCTTCGGAGAAGGAAGTGCTCTCGTCGAGACTGATCGACCGGCCGGTACGGCCCCTTATACCGAAGGGGTTCAATTACGAGATCCAGTTGATCACCTCGGTGATATCGGCGGACCAGAAAAATGATCCGGATATCGTCGCTTTAACGGCGACGTCGGCCGCTTTGATGATCTCCGATATACCGTTCGGAGGTCCGATCGCTGCGGTGGAAGTGGGGAGGATCAACGGTGAATTGATCCTGAACCCGACCACGGACCAGCTCGCACAGAGCGATATCGATATCATCGTTGCCGGCAGCAGGGATGCTGTCGTCATGGTCGAGGGTGGCGCAAAAATAGTGCCGGAAGAAGAGATACAAAAGGCGATCTTTTTTGGTCATAAAATGATGCAGCCGCTTATCGATATACAGGAAGCACTCGCAAAGGAAATGAACGTCAAGAAACGCGAGTATAACAACGCCGCCGTTCAGGAAGATCTCGCGAGGATCATCAAGGAAAAATACGGTGCGAGCCTGAAGGATATCCTGTCCACGCCGGTCAAACAGGAACGGCAGGAAAAGACACGACTGTTGTTCGTGCAGGCGGTGAATGAACTTTCCGCCGGCGAAACATATACCCCGGAGGCGGTCGAAACCGCGCTGGAGAAGCTGCAGTCTGCCATGGCGCGCAGCATGATCACCGACGAACGGAAACGGATCGACGGCAGGCAGCTCAACGAGGTCAGAAACATCACCTGCGAGGTGGGATTGCTTCCGAGAACGCACGGGTCTGCCCTGTTTACCCGGGGAGAAACCCAGGCGCTCGTCGTCACGACCGTCGGGACATTCGACGATGTGCAGTTCATCGACGAGATCATCGGCGAAAACAAAAAACGCTTCATGCTCCACTACAACTTCCCGCCGTTTTCGGTGGGCGAGGTGAAAATGCTCAGAGGACCCGGCAGGCGCGAGATTGGACACGGCGCGCTCGCAGAACGCGCGATTCTGCCCGTGATTCCGCCGGAAGATGATTTTCCATACACCCTCAGGGTAGTCTCCGACATTCTCGAGAGCAACGGATCCTCTTCCATGGCGACCGTCTGCGGTTCTACCCTGTCATTGATGGACGCCGGTGTTCCCATCAAGGCCCCGGTTGCCGGTGTTGCCATGGGATTGATAAAAAATAACGATGCGTTCTTCATTCTGACTGACATTCTCGGTGACGAAGACCACCTCGGCGACATGGATTTTAAGGTTGCCGGAACCAAGGACGGCGTGACGTCAATCCAGATGGACATCAAGATTGCAGGGGTAACGGAAGACATTATGCAGGACGCGCTCAAGCAGGCCAGGATAGCGCGGCTGCACATTCTCGATATCATGCTGAAGACCATAGACCTGCCGCGGGCGGACATATCCGAGTATGCGCCGAGAATCGTCAATATGAATATCAAGACAAACAAGATAAAGGATCTCATCGGACCGGGCGGCAAAAACATCAAGAATATTGTTGAGAAGACAGGCGTCAAGATCGATGTCGATGATTCTGGAAAGGTCAGAATAGCCTCTTCGGACACCGAACTTATGACCAAGGCGCTGCAGATGGTCAAGAACCTGACGCAGGAAGCGGAGATCGGAAAGATCTACAGGGGCAAGGTGAAGAAGATCATGGATTTCGGGGCCTTCGTGGAGTTATTTCCGGGAACGGAAGGACTTGTCCATATATCCCAGCTTGCCGAGCACAGGGTCAAGAAGGTCGAGGACGTTGTCAGGGAAGGCGACGAGATACCGGTCAAAGTGCTTGATATTGACCGGGAAGGTAAGATACGGCTTTCTCTCCGGGAAGCTGTGCGCGAAAACGAACAGAAAGGTGAAAATTCCTGAGGGTATGTGGATAAAAACATTATTCCAATATAAGGAGGAACTATGAAAAAAATAATACTTTTGGTAGCAGCAGCGATGGTGGTGATGGGTGCCGCGGGAGTACAGGCGGCAGGAAAAAGCGGCAGTGCGGCACAGCTTTTCAAGGCAAAATGCTCCGCGTGCCATTCAGACGCGATTGCTTTGCACATGAAGAAAGATCGTCAGGGATGGGAATCGACAGTCAAGATGATGCAGCAAAAGCGGCCCAACTTTATCAGCGACCAGGACGCACAGAAGATCGTGAACTACCTGGTGTCCCAGTCGGCAGGCAAAAAGAAATAACACGTCCAGCCGATACGTAAGCTCGATCCGCTCAAAAAGCCTCCTTTCAACAGGGAGGCTTTTTTTCTGTACGTAATCCTATGAACAACTTGACACAACGAATCCAGTAGGTATTTTAATGCAAGTATGTCATGTGTGTGTAAAAGAGTTATACTTGTTACCGTCAGTGGTTTACTCCTGTTGCTATTCAGTGTGTTGGCCACTGCATCGGCATATGCAGGAACATCGGCATCGGGCTCCCCGATGCTGCACACCACTTGCACTGGAACATCCGGCATTGTCCAGTATCCCATACCACATCGGTACATCGCATCTGCATCGGTTACCCGGGACGACAACAATCTCCTGGATGATCAGGATAATCAGGATTATGAACTGAGCCTGATTAACGTCATGAGGTATCAAACGGTGAAGAACATAGCTGCCCGGCAGACGCATACGTACAGCAGAAAAGTTCCGGAAATTCGGTGGAGAATCATACAATGTTAGATGCAGTGCCAGGATGTTCCCGTTACGGTACAGGAGCATTGATACCTTTTGATCGTCAATCTTCCGGTGCTGTTCTCACAACGCAATCACAAAAATCTTTCCCGCTTTTCCCGTTCACACCAAAAAAATCTATACACAAAGGAGTATCGAATGATCAACGTTACCCTGTTCTCAAGCAGAGCCGGTAATTCCCTGCGGATCAAATCGTCCGAAAGGCTTTTTAACATCCTCATCATGATTCGTTCGCCGTGGAGGTATTATCATTGCAAGAGGGTCGGAGCCTATGCATCAATCATAGCCAACGCCATCGGCATGTCAAAAGATCAGGTCCGGCGTATGAAAACTGCGGGAGTCGTTCACGATATTGGGTTTTCTGCAATCAATGACCGGATTCTTGACAAGAAATCGAGTCTTACAACGGAAGAGTATACGTACGTAAAATTTCATCCCGTGCTCGGCATGAGGATATTGGATTGTTATAATTTTCCCCAGGAGATCATTCAGGCGGTCGTACAGCACCACGAATCTTTCGACGGCAGCGGTTATCCGCTGGGATTAAAGGGTTCTCAAATCAGCGTGTACGGCCGTATACTGTTTCTCGCAGAGGCGTTTGATACGATGACCAGCGAAACACCGTATAGACATGCTTCTACAATTGATGCTGCCATGCAATCAATCAAGGGTATGGCAGGCAAGACATTCGATCCCGACCTCGTGAATGTCGTTCTGGACTCGCAGGAGATGTCGACGTTCTGTTTAAAGAAGGGACACCCGACGTCCGGGAGTACCGGACAGCTTTTTCCGACAGACGATTTGTATTTACCGTAGAGGGGTTTTCCGCATAAAAAAAGCAGGATGCATGTTCATGCACCCTGCCGAAGTTCTGATGAATGCTGCTGTTATTTCAGTCTGGATTCCACTACGGACCAGTTGATGTTTTTAAAGAACGCCTCGATATAATCTGCCCTCTTCAGTCCGTAATCGGTGATGAACGCGTGTTCGAATACATCCAGCACCAGGATGGGCGTGCAGCCCGAAGGATGACCCGTATCGTGCTCGTTAATCCAGAAATTGATCAGGTTGCCGTTGGTAGTGTCCTCATACAGGATCGTCCATCCTATACCCCTCATGGCACCCGTTGCCCG
>JAJYYW010000137.1 GCA_021800575.1 bacterium | reverse complement strand
GCATACTTCCCGATACCGCTGATCAAAATGCCCGGTGTACCGCCGGAGGAAGGGTTCGAGGGGCTCGACATAACAGGCGACTTCACCGTGAACATGGGCAATGCGGTCAACGTCATCCTCGGGGATATCACCAATCCGCAAACGGGCGCACTGGACATCCCAGCACTCTTCGAGGACCCGGACGTGGCGCCGTACAACATCGCCATTCCCGGGGCAACGATCGAGGACGAGGTCCTGGGTGCAGCGTCCACGACCGGCAGGGTCACCGGCATCATCGTGTTGAGCAACCTCCTGTTCAACCCCTTCGACAACAACCCGTTTGAAACACAGGACGTCAAGCCCGAGACCGTCATGGCGCAGCAGATCAGCCCGAGTATCATCGTGAGCACGGACCTGTACGGCAACGATCTGATCACGGACAACACCTCGCTGCCGGTGTTTACCGGGTACATTACCGAGGCGGTCGCCGCCCTCGCATCAACGGGAGCGCAGGTATTCCTGGCAGATGTGCCGCACATCAGCATGTTTCCGTCTGCCCAGCAGGATGCGCTCAACGCACTCGCCGGATGCCATGAAACCTTCGGCACCGTATCACTGCAGGCACTCGATGCCGCGGCGAGTGCGGCGAACCAGTACAACTGCACGGCATTTACCACGGACACCTGCCAGCAGGCGGCCTGCGCAGCGCTCGCGGCAACCAATCAGCGGATAGACCAGTTCAACGCAGAATTCGCCGCTGCCGTTGCGCCCTACGGCAACGTCCACATTGTTCCCTTCAGTTCGCTCGTGAACGGCAGCGTCGCGGTCAACGGCCAGACTATCAGCTTTGATCAAGAGGGTTTTCCTCACTACCGGATCGGCGGGGTAACGCTTACGATGCGGCACCTCGGCGGGTTTTACAGCCTCGATGACCTGCACCTGACCGACACAGGTTACGCCATCCTCGCCAGTGTGTTTATCCAGACGATCAACAACGAGCTCGGCACCCATATCCTGCTGCCGGACCTGGCCTCCATCCTTGCGGGAGACCCGCTGTCGCCGCCGGCACTTTCGGATTACTGCTCGCAGACAGCCAACCGGGAAAAGCTGTACTGCCAGTGCGTCAACGGACCCGGCAGTTTTATCAGCGTTACCTCGTTCACGTGCAGTACCCTGCTGTATTGACCGTGCCGGGAACAGGAGAACATTGACCCGTCCCTCTACCGGCGCGTTCAGACCAAAAACTTTATCCGGACGATGTCGATGACGATCATGACGATCAGCATGGAAACGATGCCGAACATGGTCCAGCGCTCGCCCCGGAGTGCGGAGACATCGTAGGCCGCTTTTTTGGTGGTGAGTGTTTTCGGAAAGAAACGCGGCACCTCCCTGAGGTAGCGGCTGTACGGTTCGCCGAATTTTTCGAGCAGGAAATACTCTTCGCGCCTGACGATCGGATAATATTCGATCGCAAAGTAGATGATAACCAGAGGGACGATCACGGCCGCGTTGGCGAGCAGGGAAAATCCGAGCGCTATCAGGAAATTACCCGCGTAGAGCGGATTGCGGATCAGGGAGTAGGGACCCTCCGTGACCAGCCTGTCAGCGATGAGCTTTTTCGATCGGGTGGTGCCGCCGGAATAACCGACCGCCCAGACCCGTATCGCCTCACCGCCGAGGATAATGATCGCGCCCGCCGCAAACAGCAGCGCCTGTGCCCGGGCAGCCGCCAGGGTCGGCCGCGTGAACGCGAGCACGAGCACCGTGACAAAGATAAACGGAACGGGCAGTGTATCCCTGTGTTTAAAAACAAAATCTCCGAAACGAACAATCCAGTCCTGCTTCATCGGTCTCCTTTCAGCCATCGGACAATATTTTTATACTCCCGTGTGTTCACGACGTCATCTTTTCCGAGCCAGCCCCGCCGTGCAACTGACACGCCGTAGTTCATGTACCGCATTTGCTTCGGATCATGGCTATCAGTTGTAATCATAAACTTCAAACCTTTTGAATGCGCCTTCCGGATCATGGTGTCCGTCAGGTCCAGCCGCAGGGGATAGGCGTTAATCTCCATGGCGACCCGGTGCTCCCGGGCGGCGGCAAACACGGCGTCCCAGTCTACGTCGTACGCGTCACGCTCGCCGATGAGCCTGCCCGAGGGGTGGCCAATGCAGTCCACCAGCCCGGTTTCCATTGCCCGTATCATGCGCCCGGTGATCTGTTCCCTGGACTGCTTGAACCCGGTGTGGATCGAACCGATTACGATGTCCAGCCTGTCGAGCAGGGCGCTGTCCATGTCCAGGCTCCCGTCCCCGAGGATATCGACTTCCATGCCCCGCAGCACCTTGATGCGGTGACCTTTCCTGTTGAACGCGTCGATCTCCCGGATCTCCGCCTCCAGCCGCTGCGGATTCAGCCCCCGCGCAATGCCGAGTGACTGCGAGTGGTCCGTGATGGCGATATACCCGTATCCCCGTTCCTGAGCGGCAAGCGCCATCTGTTCGACCGTACTGTCACCGTCGCTGTACACGGTATGCATGTGCACGTCGCCCCTGATATCCGCCTGCTCCAGCAGCGGCGGCAGTTTCCGTTCGAGCGCAAGCTCGATCTCTCCCTGATCCTCCCGGATCTCCGGCGGAACGAACTGCAGGCCGAGTTTGTCATACACATCCTGCTCCGTGGCTCCTGCGATCCTGCGATCGTTTTTCATGTCGAAGACACCGTACTCATTGAGCTTGTACCCCTGCCGGACCGCTATCTCCCGAAGCTTGATGTTGTGTGTTTTCGAGCCGGTAAAGTAGGCGAGCGCGGCTCCGAAACTCTCCTGTTCCACGACACGGACATCCACCTGCAGGTGTGTGCCTTTCAGGATCGCCGACGACCGCGTCGTGCCGTGCGAGAGGACCCGCTCGATGTCCTTCAGCCCGACGAAGACATCCATCAGAAGCTGCGGCTCATCCGACACGACCAGGATATCGATATCACCGACCGTTTCCTTCCTGCGCCGTATGCTCCCGGCAAGCTCCAGTGCCTGCACGCCCTTGACCGTGCCCAGCTCGTGGACGATCATCTCTCCGATCGGCAGGGCCGTGCCCAGGGGAAACCTGCCCTGGATGCTTTTTTTCAGTGCAATCCCCTTGAGCATATTCGCAATGGTTTTCTCCTTGATACCCCTGATACCCTGCAGGGCACCGGATTGTGCGGCTGCCTCGAGTTTTTCGACAGAGTCGATGCCGTACGTATCGAAGAGAAGTTTTGCGGTCTTCGGACCCACCCCGGGTATGGTGAGTATATCGAGCACACCCCGGGGAAACTGCTGCGTGAGGTCCTCGTAGACCTGCATCCTGCCGGTACGGACGAATTCTTCTATCCGGGCCTCCAGGTCCTTGCCGATCCCCGGGACCTGTTTCAGCCTGCCGTCACCGAGCATCACACCGGCATCGTCCGGAAGGTCTTCCATGATCTGCGCCGCCCGCCGGTACGCCCGGATCCTGAACGGGTTTTCGTTCTTGATCTCAAGGATATCCGCTATGCCGTTAAACATGTGCGACAACTCTTCATTGACCATGACCGTGTCCCGAGTGTATGTCACGCGCGGTAAAAATGCAAATGCAAGGATTTTATGTTCTCCAAGGCTTTGGTGAACCTTGACACAGAGAGCATTATGCGTATACATCCAGAGGTATGAGAAAATTATACGGTGTTCTTCTTGTGCTTTTCGTGGGGGGATTCATCCAGGCGTGTGCAACGACCGGTGGTATGGCAACCAGCACTACGGGACTGAACCCGACCGGAACAACAACAGCATCCCCGGCTGCATCAGCCGCTTCTGCGGGCGCGCGCTGTACCACATCTACGGGCTCAGCGATGACCGGGTCCTCGGTAACGACGACAAGCGTGGAGCCGGACATATCGGATGTGATTGCCCAAAGCACCGCGCCGGAAAGTCTCGAAACCATAACCGCCCAAACCGATATCCCGATGGTCATGAACGAGAAGGTCCAGTACTTCATCAATTATTTTTCCGGTCCCGAGCACGATATTTTTGCAAAATGGCTCGAGCGATCCGAACGCTACATCCCGCAGATGAAAAGGATCCTGCGGGATAACGGCCTGCCCGAGGACCTCGTGTATATGGCACTCATCGAGAGCGGGTTTAACACCCATGCATTCTCCCGGAGCAGGGCATGCGGGCCGTGGCAGTTTATCCGGAGCACGGCGCAGCTGTACCATCTGAAGGTCAACTGGTGGGTCGATGAACGGCGCAATCCGGAGAAGTCCACGCTCGCGGCTGCACTGTACCTGAAAAACCTGTACGATACCTTCGGCTCCTGGTACCTGGCAGAGGCGGCATACAACGCCGGTCCCCTCAAGGTAATGTGGGCGATGCAAAAACAAAAAACGGACAATTTCTGGAAGCTCGCTGACCACCGGTACCTGCGCAAGGAAACGCGGGACTATGTGCCCAAGCTTATCGCGGCAGCCATGATAGCAAAAGACCCGGCTGCGTACGGGTTCAAGGATCTCACTTACGACAAGCCGCTGGAGGACGATACCGTGGTACTGCACCGCCAGATCGATCTCCATGTTGCGGCGCGGCTCGCGCATACAACCTATGACGTCATCAAACAGCTGAACCCCGAACTCCTGCGGTGGGCGACACCCCCGGTACCGGACTACACCCTGAACATTCCCGCGGGCACCCGGAAGTTGTTCCTGGCGGACCTCGACAAACTGCCCCGCAACGAGCTGTTCAGCTATAAACGGTACATGATACGGAAGGGAGACACCCTGTACATGATAGCCCGGGCATACGGGGTACCGGTCCACGAGTTGCGGGTCATGAACCACATCTGGGATGTCCGGGCACTGCATCCCGGACGCGACATCATCATCCCGGTCAGCCCGTACCAGCACCGGGAGGTCGTTGCATCGGCACGGCGCATGCGGGTCATCAATACATCGTACGCAACGCCGCGGGCGAGCTCCCGTTAC
>JAJYYW010000136.1 GCA_021800575.1 bacterium | reverse complement strand
ATACCGTATCTTTTTCCATCGGCAAAGGAGAAAGTGTGGGGCTCGTCGGGGAGAGCGGAAGCGGCAAAACAACGCTCGGACTTTCGATCCTGCGCCTGCTACCATCGAATGCTGTTTACGGTGCTGGCAGCATCCTGTACAACGGGAAAGACCTGCTTGCCCTGGACGAAAAAACCATCAGCCGGATACGCGGCAACGATATCTCCCTTGTGTTCCAGGATCCCCTCGCATCGCTCGACCCCCTGTTTACCGTCGGCTACCAAATCGCAGAGACTGTCAGGGCTCATCGGCCTGGCGTAGGAAAGGCGGAGCTTGAGAAGACGATCGTTTCGATCATGGAGGCCGTCGGTTTGCCGGGTGCTGCAGACCTGAGCCGCCGCTATCCGCACGAGCTGAGCGGGGGCATGCGGCAAAGGGTCATGATCGCGATTGCCCTGGTGAACAACCCGGTGCTGCTGATCGCGGATGAGCCGACGACAGCGCTCGATGTCACCATTCAGGCGCAGATCATCGACCTGCTCAAGCGCGCGAAACAGCAGTACAACCTGACCATCCTGCTGATAACCCATGACCTCGGCGTTGCGTATGAGCTGGTCGACCGCTTTATCATTATGTACGGCGGTGTCATCGTCGAACTGGGCTCACGGGAGGAGATCTTTGCAAAGCCGTATCACCCCTACACAAAGGCGCTGCTCATGGCCATTCCGGAGTTGATGGACATAGCCGTGCGCAATCCGCAGCGTCTGTCCGCAATACCCGGCACGGTGCGGCCGCATTACGACAACTACCAGGGATGCAGGTTCTATGACCGCTGCCCGTACCGGACCCCGGAGTGTCTCGACAAGGATCCGGACCTGACAGAGTACAGCCCCGGACATCCCGCCCGGTGCATCCATCCCCTGCTGTAACCCCGTTTTCTCATAAAAAAAGGGCCCTCCCTCTGCTGTGCCTTTCCTCACCCCCACCTTACCCACCCATCCCCCGGATGGGTACCCGCGTCAAGGGGGCTAACAGCTAACCGGTATCGATATTTTTCCGTCATTCCTGCCCGGGAACATTTGCGAAGGCCGGCGTGAGCAGGAAACCACTGCTGTTCGCAGTTTCTGCATTCCCGCTTCGTACGATCGCGGCAACAGAAGCGTATGTGGGGGACAGCGCTCTACAAGAGCGCGCCGCTGTTGTGGGTGTGCATGACTTCCTCGGCGTAGTACGAGCTCCTGACAAAGGGGCCCGAGTACACAAAGGGAATTCCGATCTCTTTCCCGTATCGGGCGTACTCCCGGAATGTTTCCCAGGGCAGGTACGTCTTGACCGGCACGTTTTTCAAGGTAGGCATGAGGTATTGACCGATCGTGACGATGTCGCATCCCGTGTCCTTCAGCGCCCGCAGCACCTCTTTCACCTGTTCGACAGACTCCCCGAGCCCGGCCATCAACCCGGATTTGACGAGGATGCGCTTGTTCTGTTTCACAAAGCGCAGGACCCCGAGCGACTGTTCGTATCCTGCCTGCGGCCGTATGGTGTTATACAACGCAGGCACGGTCTCGATATTGTGATTGAATATCTCAAAATCAGCCTCCAGCAGGTGCAGCAGGGCATCCCTGCTGCCCTGAAAATCAGGGGTCAGCAGCTCCATGGTCGTCCCGGGGCAGCGTTCCTTCACGGCACGCGCAGTCCGGAAGAAATGGTCAGCACCGCCGTCTTTCAGATCGTCCCGGGTGACGGACGTGATGACCGCGTGCCGGATGCCGAGCTGTGCAACGCTGCGGGCAATCCTGTCCGGCTCTCCGGGATCGAGGGCCGCGGGGTGCCCCTTGTCCACCGAGCAGAACCTGCATGCCCGCGTGCAGGCGTCGCCCATGATTAAAAACGTCGCCCGGTGCATGCCGAAACACTCGCTGATGTTCGGACACCGTGCGGACTCGCACACGGTGTGCAGCCCCTGCTGTCTGAGGACGGATTTCGTAGCATGGACCGTGCCGCTCAGCACGAGTGTTTTTTTCAGATACGCCGGAAGCCTTTTTGTCTGCATGATGTCCCAGATGTAAATCCCGTGCGGCAAAAATGCAAGAAGAACAGGGCATGCGACTGCGTGCTTCCCGGTTTTATTCTGTATGCGGGGAGGCTCTTTAAGGCGGCAAGGGCATGAGCGTTGACATAAAAAGATTCTGTCGACCAGGTCCTTTCATAGACGATAAAATCGATTAGAGAATGCCGTTTTGTCCGGATGGATCAGTTTTGTAGCCCTTGAAGCCCGTGGCATTGGAGGGGGAGGTCCTCAAAAGCAGATCCTAAAGCAGAGGCATCCTGCAGGGCATTCAATGAATGATATCCGGTGCCGCAGGCCTGCTATGACGAACGAATATAAAACCGGCTGCAGAAACTGCATCATACGAACAGACAGGCCATTCTGCACACGCCGACAGCCAACCATGGACGTGGACGTCCACGAGCGCCTACAGGTGGTAAGAGATGCAATAGGTACATAGAATAGACTTGACTGAACAATTTTAAAGTTCTATATTTTATATAAATGTATAACTTTTAAAAAGAGGTTGGATAAATATGGCTAATGTTAAAACCCTATCAAAAGGACAGATTGTAATACCGTCTGTCATAAGAAAAAAATATCATATAGAACCAGGCACCACAATACAGATATTGGAGTACAATGGCATCATATATCTCGTTCCACCGGTCCAGGACGCCATCAAGGTCGCATGCGGTGCGCTGCCCTCTAAGCCTTCTCTTGCGAAAAAGCTAATTCAGGAACGAAACAACGAGTTTATGTAATGCCCAAGGAACCATATCTTTTTGACAGTTATGCTGTCTTGAATTTCTTTCAGAAAGAAAAAGGTTACGAAAAGGTTGTCCATATTCTTGAGCAGGCAGACAAAGCAAAGACAGTGAAATATATAAACGTGGTTAACCTCGGAGAGATTATTTATGCGACCAAGAGGGAGTTCGGCGATCTAAAGAAGATAGAGGTACTTGCCCACATAGAAAGGCTCAATTTTGTTATTCTACCCGTCACAAACGCATTTGTATTTCAGGCTGCCGAATTCAAGGCGCAGTATAGTATTTCCTATGCTGACTGTTTTGCCCTTGCTTCTGCTGTAGAACATAAGGCTCTGTTAGTAACAGGTGACCCTGAATTCAAAAAAGTAGAACACCTGGTAAACATAGTCTGGATATAATTGGGGTCACCGCAGAATTCGGAAAAAATCGTACATTGGCAGATGCACGTTAAACGGGTGACGCCTTATTTCTTTTGAACCACCCTCCCACAGAAAACCGTCTTTCTCTGTTTTCGTAGGGGCACGTTGCAACGTGCCCCTACCCTTTAACTCAGAAATTCCCACCACCCTGGAATTGGGGGCATGAGGTATCTGTAAAATGCGAGCATGGGAAGTACTGGGGGCCTTTAGCAACGAAGGGGATTTTTGTTAATATTCCATCCGCGCTATTAGCAACCCATACATTCCCTTCATTATCTATAGCTATACCACGAAGAAAATCCCCTACTCGATAATAGGTGTCTTTGATTACTCCAGCAGGACTAAGCTCGGTTACAGTATCACCAAAACTATCTGCAACCCAAATATTCCCTGAAGCATCAATGGCTATACCAGCATTCCCTGCCGGATATTTACCAATAGCTATGCATTGAGGGTTGAGCTCTGTTACACCATTACTCATTGTCACCCATACATTCCCTGATGCATCTATAGCAATTGCATAGCCTCCGGCAGAATAAGTACAGATGGTCATGCCCTGAGAACTTAATTTTATTATATTGTTAGAAGTAGATACCCAAATATTCTCTGAGGCGTCTATGGCTATGTGTGAAGGTGGCCCATTTATCGGATAAGTGCCTATAGTTGTACCGGTAGGACTCAACTCGCTTATATTCAAATCCCCGGTATTAGCAACCCAAACATGCCCTGAAGCATCTATGGCTATACCATGCGGATAATTGCCTACCGGATAAGTTGCAATAGTGGGGTTGATGATCCCAGGCGCATAAAATATTTCTGATACGCTGTTATCAGCGGAGTTGGCAACCCATACATTACCGGAAGCATCTATAGCTAAACCCATTGGATATGCTCCTACTCGATTAGCATATTGAGGAACAGCACTAGAACCCGGCGCTTGTATTACAATACCGGGCTTAATATTATCGGTTACCCAAAGATTTCCTAAGGCATCTATAGCTATACCAACAGGTTGAGAAAATCCCTTATAAGTTGGATAGGACAAGCCACTGCTGCCACCACCTTCGAAAGGGCTGCAATCTTGGAAAATCAAGGTGATAGCTACAATAACCATGCATAGTTTATAAAAAGTTAAACTAAATGTTTTCACGTTATTGCCTCCTCGTGTAAACATCCAATCCCTGGTTTGACAGAACCATACTTTCAAGCTCAATTTGGAGAAGAGAAATAGAGAGGACCATCTACTAATTGGGTTGTAAGCCACTGTGTATTAGAGGTACAGGAATTATTGTTCTGAGCAACATACTGTCCGCTCTGACATATATAGCCTTTCGAGCAATTGGAGCTTGATGTGCAGGTATTTCCATTGCTGCTACTCTTGTTTCCGCTGCCAGTGCTGCAACCTGCAAACATAAACAAAAAGACAAGAGAAAAAAATAATAATCTTGAAGGATTTATTTTCATACTTCCTCCTTCTTTGTTCCGCTCTTACCACCTATGTTGCCCACTTGTAAAGGAGTATGAATAGCGCACGCAGACGTGTACTTTCGTTATGCCTACCAGCTACCCCCTGTCCAATTAACGTCTCTTTTTGGAACGCCCATAAATCAGAATAAAATATTTTGTGGCCCTATAGAATCCAAAAAAGGAGATTTTCTGAGGAGGTTTTATCCCCTGTATAACCTTATTACTCTCCTATTCTTTGAAACCGAAGATCACTCAGGGACGGCGATAGTGCCATGAAGTTGACGTCACTGCCGG
>JAJYYW010000135.1 GCA_021800575.1 bacterium | reverse complement strand
ATGAACAAAACGCCCGACGTTCTGTGTTGAGGGCAACCACCGGCGGCGGCCGGGCAGTCCGCCCTTATGCGCGTGAACGCCGGGGTAAAATACCGACGTAATCAAGGTCACGGTAGTACTCGTTAAAGTCCATGCCGTAACCTACGAAAAACATGTTTCCCGGCACCTCAAATCCCGCATGGTCCAGCCGTACCGCGCAGGTATGATTGTCCGGTTTGTCGAGAAGGACAACCGTGATGACCGTATCCGGCAGAAGGGACTGCAGATAGCACAGCGTACGTCCGGTATCGCAGATGTCATCAACCAGGATTGTCGGCTTACGATAATCAACCCGGCCGAGCTTCGCGCGATCGCCGTCGCCGAGTACCGGGGCGCAGGCCGGCGACGTGCCTGCATAGGTGTGTATTCTCACCGGCACAAGTATCGCCTCGTGCCGCATTTTCGAAACGAGAGCCAACGCAAATCGCCTGCTGCCCTGTTCAATGAAGATAACGTTGCAGTCCTCCCGGATACCGAGGGTGCGGACGATTTCATCGCACCTGTCTTCGATGCGCTGATGTTCGATGTACGGGAGGATGCTGTCCATAGACAGGAGGTCAGTAATCCCTGGACAGCGCAAAGTCCCGGAACGCCTTTGCTGCCTTCCGGATATAGTCTATACTGAACAGTACGTCGCGGTTGTTCCACAGGTTGCGGGGCCAGAAATACACCTCGAACCACGAACGTTTGAACAGGCGGCGGACCTGCTCCGGCGTCACTCCATGCGGTGTGTACAGGGGGAGCTGTCCGCGCCCCTGCATAAAATCCGTCCACACATCCGGCGCTACTTCAGCGGCCGATTTTGCCCGCTCAAAAAGTTCGGAACCCGGGAACGGCATCATCCGGCTGAACGACGGGTAGTTAGCACCGAGATTGCGCGCAAAGCGGACGGTTTCCTTCATCTCCTCCGGGGTTTCAGTCGGATGGCCGAAGATAAAGCACGCCTGCGTTTTGATCCCATGGCGTTTGCACAGGGAAACAGCGTTCGTGATCTGTTCATTGGTGATCCGTTTCCTGTCAAGGTACCGGACGCGCTCCACGCCCGATTCGACCCCGAACCCTATCTTGCGGCACCCTGCCTGTTTCATGAGCGTAAGGAGATCCCCGTCGATGCGGTCCGCCCGGGACCCGCATCCCCACTCGAAGACGAGGCCGCGTTTAATGATACCCTCGCATAGTTCCATGATCCGTGAACGGTCGAGAGTAAACACCTCGTCCACGAACTCCACCCATGCAACACCAAGATCATGAATGATCCATTCGAGCTGATCCAGGATGTTATTCGTGCCCAGGCTTCGTACCTTCATGCGATCCACCTTGCTGCAATAGATACAGTCGTACGGACAGCCGCGCGACGTTATGAACGACAGCGTTGTGCGGTGCGTGCTCGGCGAATAGTACCTGTCAACGGGCAGCAGGTCCAGTGCAGGCCACGGGACAGCATCGAGGTCGTTGACGATCGTTCTGGGACCGGCGTGGATCTCTCCCCGGTCGTTGATGACCAGGTTCGGCATCGGTGCCGGCCGGCCGCCTCCCAGGACCGTGGCACAAAAATCCAGGAATTCGTATTCGCTTTCGCCGATAAAGCCATAGGGGACGCCGAGATCCCTGATACTCTCCGGATCCGCATTGATATGCGCACCGCCTGCGACGACGACGGTTTCGGGATACGCTGACCGGATTGCACGAATGAGTTCGTAGGAGGAATGCAGGGTGAGCGACATAACCGAGATCCCGATAATCCTCGGCTGCATGTCTGCAAGCGTATGCAGGACGTCCTGGATGGTCATGCCGAGTGCAGAACTATCGAGGATGGCGGCAGAGATGCCGTGCGATCGCAGCATGCCCGCGAGCAGGGCAAGGCCAAGGTAGGGATAGCGGGTCGGCACATCCGGAGGATTCAGCAGGAGACAGTCCACGTGACCGGACGCCGTGGTTCCGTATCCTTTCCCGGGCATGAAGGTTTGGCGTTGAGCGTATCTCATGTACCTTTTCGCATGGTTTTGATTGTCAGACGTATACCTGTACGATTATTTTTTCCCAGAGTACACGCCCTGTCAAGGCTTTCCTCGTACTGTACCCGATCCGCCGTGGAAAAAAGCCGGTGAACGTTCCTCATTGCATGGTTAATTTCATCACCGGTCCGGCCCATTTAAAAGGCCGCCGGTGACCGCGGCACAACCCCGTATCGATTGACAATGCCGGCACGCATTGTGTAAGTTGATGCAATGGAAACGACCCCGGGCAGTATGGGCAGGAGGAAAGCCTTTTTATACGCGAATATCGTGATCCTGCTTTCCCTTATCCTGTTCTTTTCCCGTTCCCTGTTCACAGACAGGATCCCCACAACGACCGATATCCTGCAGGTATGCCCGTTCTTCAGGAAACAAGGTCTTCCTCCCGTTATCCAGAACAGGCATATCATGAGCATGGATCCCGTTGACCAGTTTGTTCCGTGGCTGAAATTCAACACACAATTTCTTCGATCCGGCCAAATGCCTCTCTGGAACCCCTACGAGGGATGCGGTCAGCCGTACCTGGCAAACATGCAGTCCGCGTTCTTTTTTCCGCCCAACCTCTTCCCCGCCCTGATGGGTATCAAATGGGGACTGGTGATGATTTACCTGATGCGGCTGTACCTGTGTGGCATACTCATATTCCTGTATCTGTCCGAAATAAACGTAGACTACCGAGTATCCATCCTCGCGGCCGTGGCCGGCATGTTCACGGGCTATAATACCCGGTGGCTCTATCAGGCGAACTCTGCGCTTGCATTTTATATCCCCCTGGGCCTGCTCGCCATCGAACACATCGTCCGGCACCGGGACAGTATCAAAGGCTACCTCCTGGTGAGCATCGGATTTGCACTGGCTATCTTTGGCGGCCACCCTGAAACACTGTTTTACGGGACAACGGTTATCCTCCTGTACACCCTGGTCAGAATACCAACGGCATACAAGGGCATAGAAGGGGTACGGGCAATCGTGAGGCTTGCAGGGTTCTTGCTGATCGGCCTGCTTATTGCCGGTGTCCAGCTTGTCCCATTTATCGAATACCTGTTTCACAGCACTGCCTACATGGCACGACCTGCCGAGGGAAACCCGCCCCTCATTTTTCTTTCCTCCCTGCTGTTCAGCCTGGTCCAGAACTTTCTCAGCACGCTCTTCAACATAAGAACCGGGTATGTTGTTTTCTACGCCCTGTATCCATTATCCTCGCTGGGATACACCGGCATCACCATGGTCCTGCTGTGTATTGCAGCGATAGCCGGGCTCAGGCAGGTGCGCAGTAACATCGTTGCTGCGTATCTTCTGATCATGATCTATCTCATCGTCGTTTCTACCAACATACCTTTC
Organism: bacterium; assembly: GCA_021800575.1. Classification (GTDB taxonomy): domain Bacteria; phylum JAMCPX01; class JAMCPX01; order JAMCPX01; family JAMCPX01; genus JAJYLM01. Next base: position 1,623 of record JAJYYW010000135.1, on the reverse strand, counting down.
CTCCATCATTGGTTACTTCTGCTGCCGGGATTTAAGCTGAGCTGGACCTATTTTGCATTCGGGGACCTTTCTCTTTTTATTATTTTTCTGGGTGCTTTCGCGCTGGATGCGTATAGTAAAAACAGATTGGGGCTAAAGTATTTTTCCTATGCTTTTATTGCAACGCTGGGTATGCTCGCCGTTTTCTTTGCCTTCTTTTTCATAACCATGAGCCGTGCTATCGGGCCGTCGGCGGCAAACAGGTTTCTGCTCGCCCTGCCGACCATCGTTGATACAGCAGGGACCGTTGTCCTCCTTACGATCAGTCTTCTGGTGATCATGTACATCAGGAAACCTGCTCTGCTCGCATTCAGCCTCGGTGCTCTCGTCTTCATCGAGACGGCACTCCCCATGATCCCCCGTGAATCCGCAATAAAGCCAGCGTATTTCTACCCGAAAAACAACATCATCGATTTTCTCGAGCGCCAGCCCAGGCCGTTCAGGATCGAGCCCTTGTTCAAAGCCGATAACAATGAAGTCGGAGCGCCATGGCCCCTTGGTATCGTGCAGTACTATGGGCTTGAAGAACCGGGCAGCTACGATGCCATGCTCGTCAACCGGTACTCCCGGCTCATAAGGACCATGCCTGCGGATGATTTTGCAAACCTCGCCAATGTCAAATTCTTCATCATGACGCAGGGATCCCTGACGCAGTTCCGGAAGCTGGATCTCAAGCCCCTGCTCTCCTACAATGGGTACACGCTGTATCAGAACCTGTCTGCATCGAACAGGGCATTTATGGTGTATGATTATAAAACAGTACCATCATCACCACATGACCTGACCTGGCTCAACACGGTAACAAGTTACGGGAACACCCTGAGTGAAACGGCTATCATCCGGGAAAAAGACGCTGCGTACGCAACGTTTATGCCCGGCCGTACGGGAGGGGCTTCCTCCCATGTCAGGTTTGAGGTCTACCGGCCGGACTTTATCTCTATGAAGGTACAAACCACGGAACCGGGCCTGCTGGTCATCAGCAACACCTACTTTCCCGGGTGGAAGGTCATGGTGGACGATGTTGAGAAGAAACTCATCAGGACGGACTATGCATTCGACGGCGTGTTCCTCGAGCAGGGGATCCATACCGTAGTCCTGACCTACCGGCCGCAAAGCTTTCGTATTGGGTTGATACTGACGATAGCGGGATTGATCAGCCTGCTGGTCGTTTCCCTTCTCGCCAAGGTTTGATAAAAAACCGTTTATGCCATAAGATGGGGAGAGAAAAGATGGAGAAAAAGGCGATAAAAAAGATCGTGCTGTACGGAGCTGTATTCCTTGCCGCTGTTGCATTTTTCGTTCTCCGGATGCCGGAGCTCAGGCAATCGTTTGTAACGGGAACAACACACCCGTACGATTTTCCCCAGGATTACCTTGCCGGCAGGCTGCTCCTTACAGGCAAATCACTGTATCCGCCCGACTTCATGCACCTGTACGAGAAAACGTTCCTCAAAAAGCTCCCCCCGTCCGGAGAACAGGTGCAGTTTATGAATGCCCACCCGCCGTTTACCGCGCTCCTGCTGTTCCCGCTGTGGTTCCTGCATTTCCACAACGCAGCGCTGGCATGGGCAGTCACAACGATAG
>JAJYYW010000134.1 GCA_021800575.1 bacterium | reverse complement strand
AACGACGTGCCCCTTTCAGGTCAAAAAGGTCCGTGGCGAGAACTATCTCGCTCAACCTGCTAATGAAATGTTTTCCGATCCCCTGCTTCATGGCATCATCGTCCTGCCCTCATATCACGGCAGCACCCCGGTATACCGCGGTACGAAGCAATTCCGTGATAGCTGTATCTAAAAATATCGGAACGATTTTGTCAAGCCGTCCCGCCTGCGGGAACACGCTTACCGGAGCTGGAACCGAATCGGAATAATCATCCACACGTAAACGGGTTTTCCGTGCGACGTGATCGCGGTAAAACGCCAGTGTTCAACGGCATCGACAGCGGATCGGTCGAAGATGGGAATGGATTTTACTACATGCACCTGCTGGACCTTGCCATCAGGGGCAATGAGCGCTTTCAGGACCACAACCCCCTCCTTCCCCTGCCTCCGCGCTTCGACCGGATACACGGGATTGCTGAACTCCACGAGCGAGGGCTGGCTGTCGAGCTGGTTGGACGAAACGACCCCCTGCCCTCCGCCGGCACCCGTGCCTTCACCGCCGGTGCCTCCCTCCGATACACCCGTCGTTCCGGCAGTGCCGGTTATTTCGGCACCGGTCGTTTGTCCGGTGAACTGTTCGGCTGCATGCTTCTCAGCAGTCCGCTTTTGGGGTATCGTCATGACCGGTTTGCGGCGCACAACCGGGGGCGTGACCGGTGCCCGTGGTGCCTTTGGCGCGGGCAGACCGTTCCCGCCGGACACTCCCAGATTGATGGTAATCGTCGATGTCGTCACCCGGGGCACAAAGATCTGAAAGAAGAACACGCCTAACAGGATGAGAAGGTGCGCGCCCAGCGAGCCTGCAAGGAAATACGCGAAATTTTTATCGATGCTGCCCTGGGGCCTTGGCGATATCATCAGAAATCATACTCTGCGCCGACGTACGGTATGATAGGTATCGAACTGATCGTCTTGCGCTGTGTATAATCAGCATTATAGAAGTAACCGGCGACGTTCGGGTAATCCAGGATATTGATCACGTCGAGATACACCTTGAGCGTCGAGGCGCTGTAGACGAAGCTCCTCTGGATCCTGAAATCGAGGCGGTTGTAAAACGGAAACCGGGCCGAGTCGGGATACCCCTGGAGGGGAAGGATAACCGTTTTGGGCTGGTTGGGACACGGCGCAAGGGGATTGGGTATGACCGTGGTGCCGGTCACCGGCGTGTAAGGATTTCCCGAATGCATGCTCAAGCGGAAGGACAGCTCCCAGTTCACGAACGGCCGGTAATCCGCGACGATATTCAAGGTGTTCCGTTGATCCTGCTGCGGGAAGTACCAGGGACCGCCGGACTGGTCCTGCTGCTTGGTAAACAGGTAGGTATAGCTTATCCAGCCGTCCCATTTGCCGGTCACATAACGCTGGATCATGATGTCTCCCCCGTACGTCATCCGCCGTCCGGAATTGGCCGAGCTTATCCTTACGACGGGCTGGCACGGGGTGGGGAAGGTTATGTCCGCCGGATTGATGTACGTGTAGACGAGGTTGCTATCGAGAATGTAAAAGGCATCGGCCCTGGCGAAGTAGTTTTCGGTATTGATCTCGTACGTGAGTATAAAATGCGTGGACCGTTCCGGGAGCAGCGACTGGTTGGTCGTCATGGCTATCTGCGCGAGCGGTATCTGGTGGTACCGGCCGGTCACGAACTTGATCGTCTGCTGTTTGTCGATCTGGTAGCCCAGCTCCATCCTCGGGCTGTAGGTTCCCTGGCCGTTGAGCTGAAAGTAATCGTAGCGCAGGGACGGCGTCAGGAAAAACTTCTTTGCTATCGTAAACCTGTTGCCGATAAACCCGCTGTACAGCCTGAACGTCTCGTGGAATGCAAGGTTTGCCTGCCCCTGATCTCTCGAACTGTAATTCGTCGTCTGGTTCTGAGCGGAACCGACGATGAGCGCGCTCATGACCGAAGCGGACGCCGCTATCGGCGCGTATTCCACCTCGTATCCCAGAAACAGGTTGTCCCATGACGCCGGATAGATATCGAGCGTTCCCCTCGTCCCCGCCTGCTCGATGAGCGTGGTGACGATGTTCGAACTCGATCCGATCAGTGAACCGTTGTTCTTGTCCGTAACGCCGTAGACGACCTGCTCGTACCTGACATACTTGTCCGGCGTGTACTCAAGCCCGATGCCGAGGATGTTCTGCAGGTGGAGGTAGTACACGTTTCCGTACCCGGGCTGGTTGTACTGGTCCGATTGCTGCAGATAGCCCGACACATTGTCACCCGCGAGAAGGTAATCGGCATAGATTTTCAGTTTGTCGTCCGGAATATAGGATACTTTCGCCTGGACGTCATAAAAGCTCGGCAGAACCGTATTGCTCGCAAGGTTGAGCGCCTTGACGAGCCAGTCATAGTAGGTCCTGCGTGCAGTCACGATGAACGAGGCCTTGTCCTTGACGATGGGACCTTCGAACAGCAGCGAACCGTCGATGAGGCTCAATCCGATCTTGCCCGTATACTTTTCCATGTTCCCGTCCCGGTAACGGACATCGAGGATACCGCGCAGCGCATTGCCGTACGACGAGGGATAGCCGCCCGGGTAAAAGTGCATCACATCGACCATGTTCTGGTTGTACACGCTCGTCGTACCGCCGAGGTGCGTCGGATCGAACAGTGGTATACCGTCGAGGTAGTAGACATTATCGCCCGCGCCTCCGCCGAGTACATACATGTCCGATGAAAGCTCGCCCGCATCGGACACACCCGGCAGGGTTACGATGGCCTGGACCGGGTTCTCCAGTCCCGCCGCAATCCTCTTTGCCTCCTGCCCGCCGATCACGTACTCGGTCGACGGCTTGCTGAGTTCGACCCTGTTCATGTGCCTTTGGTGTATCCTGCTCGACGTAACGAGAAACTCCTTGCCCTGGATAACCGAGATGGAGATGAGCTGCGCATTGAGCTGCAGGTGCTCGTCCTGCTTCAGCGTGATGTGCTTTTCTACAGGCTCATAACCGTCGTGCGATGCGGCAATGGTATACATCCCGGCCGGCAGGTCATCCACCGCATAGGTGCCGGTGCTCCCGGAAACCGTTTTCTTGATAACAGAGGTGCCTGCCCTGACTTCTATCCGGGCCCCGGCAAGCGGTGTATTGGACATGGCGTCCGATATGACGCCGGTCACTGAACCGGCAAAGGCGGAAACGGCACCGGACACGAGTAGGCCAGCTCCAACAATTCCTATAAGCAACGGTTTTTTATAAAACATACAGGGCAGTATGCAATAAAAACTATGGTTCGACAAGTAATTCCATTGACAGCACGATGCAAACACTCTATGTGTATTGTATCCATTATACAATATTATGGAAAGGAGTATTGGTACCATGAAAAAAATGTTATTGGCAACGATGATCTTCTTCGTATCCGCTGCGCCCTCACACGCAGACCAAATCATCAACCAGGCGATCAAAGACATGATGAGGCACGAAAAATCGAACGTCTCAAAGCCTGCACCAACCCCCGTCGTAAAACAGCCGGTCCCGAACATCACGGTTGACCCGGTGGCTGTCAGCATAGGACCCCTTGCACAACAGCGGACATTCAAGACGCTCAGTACGCAGTCAGAGGCCTGCATCCAGTGTCATACGGCTGTCACCCCGGGTATTGTATCCGACTGGCAGCAGAGCATGCATGCGAAGGACAATGTCGGGTGCTACGAGTGTCATAAGAGCCCTGCTCCTTCAGCACCGGGCGCATTCGAGCACAACGGCTTTTTAATCCATGTCGTCGTATCCCCGAAAGACTGCTCGGCCTGCCATCCTGAGGAAACAAAGCAGTTCGAAGAAAGCAGACACGCGGTGGCAAGGGAGTTCATAGCAGGCGTACCCGGGCTTGCGCTCACCCGCGAAAATACCCTGTTCTCAACGCTGGGCCCGGTTATCACGACGCGGGGCTGCCAGGCCTGCCACGGTACGGTCGTCAAGATCGGCAAGAATGGACAACCGACACCGGACACCTGGCCGAACCAGGGCATCGGCAGGATAAACCCGGACGGCAGCTTTGGGAGCTGTACGACCTGTCATACGCGGCACAGGTTCTCGATAGCCGAAGCACGTAAGCCCGAGGTCTGTGCAAATTGTCATATCGGGCCGGATCACCCGCAGTACGAGATTTACATGGAATCAAAGCACGGCAACATCTACGCGACACGCGGAGCTCACTGGGACTGGAACGCCCCGCCGGGAACCTGGAATATCCTAAAAACAGGCGATGCCCCGGTCTGCGTCACCTGCCACATGGACGCCGGGCTGCCCGACATGAAGACGACACACAACCTGAGCGCCAACCTGTCGTGGGCATTGCAGGCACCGCTGACCTACCACTACCCGGACTGGCAGGCAAAACAGGCAACTATGCAGGAAGTCTGCTACCACTGCCACTCGACTGCGTGGACCGTCAATTACTTCAAGCAGGCTGACGCAACGCTTGTGGTCTACGAGGACAGGTACTACAAGCCCGTGTTCGAAATGAAACAAAAACTCGTATCAGAAGGTAAGTGGCCCGGCAAGCCGTTCTCGACCCCCATCCAGTTCAAGTTCTTCCAGTACTGGCACCACGAGGGCAGGCGGGCGCGGTTCGGAGCCTTCATGGAAGGTCCTGACTATGAGCTGTGGCACGGCTTCTATGAACTTGAACTCGACAAGATCGAACTCATGAAGCAGATGGAAAAAATGGAGAACAAATAACCGGCACCGGCCGGGTTCATTCCCCTCCGGCGCGTACCCACTCGAGCGCGAGCTTCAGGACGTTCATCAGCGGCTCCATGGTCAGCTTATCGGGGGAATCCGATCGCTGGTGGTAGAAGCTCACCATCTGCTGCGGTACCTTGAAGGGAAGCACGGTCAGTGCTTTCAGACCTGCCTTGCTGAACGGCGCGGCATCAGTCCCGCCGCCTCCGAACGGAAATGGCTTCACCTTGTGGGGCACACCTGCACGTTGTGCTGCAGCGGCAACGATCCTGACCATGTCCGGTGAATGTCTCACCGTCCCGTTGACGTCCGATGTCAGGATGGTTATCTCCGGGTGTGCGACGGTCTCGATGTTGAACAGGCGCGCGTCGAGGCGCTTCAAT
>JAJYYW010000133.1 GCA_021800575.1 bacterium | reverse complement strand
AGAAGCTCAATCCCGGTTTTGTGCCCACCTATATAACGGGCGGCGAGATACTCCTGGACAAGAAGAACGATGCCGGGAAGGCCGTCGAGGAGTGGGAAGCAGGCTATGCGATGACGCACCACGCGGTATTCTTAATCAAGATGGAGGACATGTACCTCAAGCACGACAATCCCTTCGAGCTCATCCGCTTCTACCGGAGGCTCCTGTCGAACAGCCCGGACGATGTGCTCACGAGGATCATGTTTGCAAAACTCCTCCTCAGGCTTGAGATGGTCGACGATGCCTCCGAGCAGCTGACCTACCTGGACAATAAGTGGATACGCATACCATCGACCGAACTGCTCAATGCGGAGTTGTTGGCCAAGAAAGGAGACACGGCGTCCGCGTATAAGAAGTTGAAGTCCATTCATGCAGGAGGGCTGCAGCTGAAGTTCCCGTTCGTGTGTACCCGGTGCGGCAGCGAAACATTCGTCTGGGCGGCTGAGTGCCAGAAGTGCGGGAGTCCGGACAGCCTGGTCTTGAGTACGAGCAAAGAGCTTGAGTCGTTCAAGCCCGTGCCGGCAAAACTCCGGGATGTACCCGTATAATCCTTTGCCCCTCGTATGCCGGCCCTTTACTGCTCCCTGTGCGGCAGGATTGTGAAACCGACCATCCATTTCAGGGACCATTATACCGTGGATTACTATGTCGAGGTTACCGGGGAGACCGAGCAGGTCACGATCGCGAGCGACGAGCAGGACAAACCGGATTCGCACTATTTCAAACTCATATCGCCGAAGACCATTATCCTATGCAAGGACTGTAAAAACCGCAGGGTGAAAGAATTTTGACAAACCATAGTGAGGTACGCTATACATAAAACAACTATAAAAAGGAGGAATCAAATGAAAAAAACAAGCATAACCCTGATTGCATCATTGATACTACTCGGATTGACAGTCTCGGCAAAGGCCGGTTATGTCGGCGGACAAAATCCACGGTACCAGATGAGGCAGGAAACCGGTTCAACGGACTGGACGCCCCGGTTTGGTGTGGGGTTTAACCGGCAAATGTATGCGATGCCCGACGTTCCCGGTACGGTTGCACCGACGGACATTTCGCTGCGGGTACTGATCAACCGAATCGGCGGCGAGTTTGATCTCGGGGGAAATCAGTACGGCGGACCGATGAACGGCGATGCCAATGTGTTCAATGTCGCCCTCAAAGGGTTTTACGCAGTTGTCTCAAAGCCCTACGTGAATTTCAATGCCGGCATGACCCTGATGTACTCGGATATAGATTCCAAGGCAAACGGCGTGCTGGTGGGAACGGCCGTCAACTTCTTTGCTGGCCCGGAGTTCTTCATTCCGCAGATACCGGAGCTTGGATTCAATATTGAGCTGGGGCTCGGCTATGCCTCGTATTCAACGTCCGGAAATCATTTTGCGGGTGACAACCTTGGATTCAACGCTGCTGACTTCCTGCAGGCCGGTATCCACTACTACTTCAATTAAACACGACTATGCCTCATCAAAGTCCCGCCTCTGGCGGGACTTTTTTTTTGGACACGGAAAGACAGAAATGCATCGTTGTTGCAAAGTGGGATGAATTAAGGTATTGCATACTATCATGAACCAGGTACTTTCCTATGTGATGCCGTATGTCCGCTTTGTGGAAAAAGCATTGTTATCCTACAACGGCACAATAACGGACCCGGGAACGCAGATGCTGTGGGGTATGGTTGCTCTGCTGGCACTTATCGGTGCCGTGTCCTTCGCGGTGCACAGAAAGAGGGCACCGGCCGCCGGGCCCAACACCCTCGCATTCGCCAAAAAGGCGGACCGGCTTTCACGGATCGGGGATCATCTCAACGCGGCAAAACTGTACGAAAAGTCAGGGAAGCTGCAATCCGCTGCGGACGCCTATTACAAGGCCGGGGCGGTGTACTATGCAGCGCAGCTTTTTAAGCGTACCGGCATGAAGGACCGGCAGGCCGCGGCACTGGAACAGACCGGTTTTTACAAGGAAGCCGGCGAACTCTACCGTGAATTGTCGCAATACAAGCAGGCGGGCGAGAACCTGCTGAAGTCAGGGGAGCTGCTCAAGGCAGCGAACATGCTCGAGACAACCGGGGAAACGGGAAAGGCAGCGGACACATATATGGCTGCGGGGTTTAACCTGCGTGCCGGCGAGCTGTACACGAGACTCGATGACAAGGCAAAGATCGCCGCCGCGTACGAAGCCGGGGTCGTTGCGCACAAGAGTGATATCATTCCGAGGGCACTGACGAACTATGCGATGCGGGCGATCCAGGCATACCGTGACACTGGCAATCTCCAAAAGGCTGCGGACGTTGCAGAAAAGGCCGGTTTGAAAAAATATGCAGCAGACCTGTATGCACAGCTTGAAAACTGGGCAAAAGCGGGCGAACTCTATCTCTCGATCAACGATAAGAACGCTGCGGCTGCGATCATGGAAAAGGCGGGCTGGCATGAGCGCGCCTCTGCGCTCAAAGCATCCTGGTATGAAGAGACCGGCAAAAAGCGGGAGGCGATCCAGATCTATGAACAAACGGGAAAATTCGAAGACGCGGCACGGATCTATGTCTCGCTGGGTGAAAAAATAACTGCAGCGGAACTCTACGCCAAAGCGGGAAAGCACCTTATTGCTGCGGCCATCTTCAAGGAGGCAGGGTACGTGGACAAGGCATTGTCCGTACTGGAAGTGGCCTCGGAAGCCGATAAACAGACCGACGAAGCGAGAATGCTGCGCCTCGACCTGCTGATGGAAAAGGGGCTGTACAAGGATGCCGGGACGCTGGCAGAGCAGGCGATTGCCGGCAAGACGCTTTCCCAGACGAATACGTCCCTGTATTACAAGCTCGCCACTATCTACGAGGAAGAAGGCAGGGCGAAAGACGCGATAACCATTTACAGTAAGATTATGAAGATTGATGCATCGTACGCCGATGTGAACGAACGCATCGAGAGGCTGCGCCGCATCATCGAGACGCCGTCTCCCTCTGTTATCGATCAGTATGCACAGACGGTCCTGCTCTCGGACAGCGGCGAGGGTATCCTTTCCAAGCGGTACAAGCTGGTCCAGGAACTCGGCAGAGGCGGGATGGGTATCGTCATCAAGGCCCAGGACATCCTTCTCGGCCGGGTTGTTGCCATCAAGATTATGTCGGCAGGGGGGGCATCCGATCCGAAGCACGTAGACGCCTTTATCCGCGAGGCACGGACATCGGCATCGCTGAATCATCCGAATATTGTCACGGTCTATGATGTCGGCGAGGACAAGGGCGCCTTCTTCATCGTCATGGAATTTGTTGACGGCATGGTCCTGAAAAAGTACCTCGACGACTATCCTGCGGGCATGCCCGTACAGCTCTCCATATTCATTGCAGTACAGATGCTCAAAGGGCTTGCCTATGCCCACGAGAAGGGCATCATCCACAGAGACATTAAACCGTCGAATATCATGTGGACCCCGAAGCGGGTCGCGAAGCTCATGGATTTCGGCCTCGCAAAGGCATTGGAGGAGATAAAGCACGGAGAGACCATCGTCGGAGGTACGCCGCTGTATATGTCCCCGGAACAAATACTCGGGGAGCGGACCGATGCCAGGACCGATATCTACTCGTTCGGCTGTACTCTGTACGAATTGCTCACCGGAAAGCCGCCGTTTACCCAGGGCGACATCGGCTATCACCAGGTACATACCGCTCCTGCGCCTATGAGCAGGATCAACACACAGGTGCCGCAGTGGCTCTCGGAGGTCGGTATAAAATGCCTTGAAAAAAACCCGGGAAACCGGTACCAGGGAGTCGAGCAGCTGTTCAACGATATACAAAAGGGCTACAAGAGCATGAAATGATGCAGGAGGGAGAGCTGCGGGGTACGGTTCATCACGCTCCGGGGATCGACAGATGAAGACAAACATCCTTTATGTCGCGACCAACAACACCTCGAAATTCCGTGAAATCCGGCAGATTGCGGAAGACTACGGGATCCATGCACAGATGCCTGCCGTACCCGTAGACGTGCAGGAGGGGGTTGTGTCATACGAAGAAAATGCACTGCTCAAGGCATCCTTTGTCACTGCGCAGTTCGGGGTTGATGCCCTGGGAGAGGATTCCGGGATAGAGGTGCCTGCACTCGGCGGGTTTCCCGGGGTTATCTCCGCGCGCTTTGTAGCAGGTTCTGATCAGGACAGGAACAATGCCCTGCTTGAACGGATGAAAGCACTGGGGCACGGACAGCGGCAGGCCGTGTTTAAGGCATACATAGTCATCACCCTGGCGGATGGCGGCCATCTGACCGGGTACGGGGAATTGCGGGGAAGCATTGCCGGTGTACCGGCGGGCGGCAATGGTTTCGGGTATGATCCGATTTTTATTCCCGACGGCTACGACAGGACCCTCGGGCTTTTGAGCGAGGAAGAGAAAAACAGGATCAGTCATCGCAGAAAGGCCATCGAATCCGCTTTCAGACAGTACCGCGGGCACAGCGGAAACACGGCCGGTGAACGGTAAGCATACAGTTTGAATACCACCGGAAACAACATCCAATGGAGAAGAAGAAAAAAGTTCTGAGGATCATCGCACGGCTGAACATCGGAGGACCTGCCATCCACACCATTCTCCTGACCCGTTTTCTCGACCAGGAGTTTGCAACGAAGCTCGTGGTCGGGGACGTATCCAGGGGCGAGGAGACTATGGATTATCTGCTCGAACAATACCGCGTAACGCCGCTGTACCTCAACACCCTGAGGCGGGAACTGTCGTTCGCCGGGGATGTACGGTCTGTCCTTTCCCTGTATAAGCTTATCCGCGAGTTTCAGCCGGACATCGTCCATACGCATACCGCCAAGGCAGGGGCGGTCGGCAGGAGTGCCGTCATTGTCTACAACCTGGTGCACCTGCGGTTCGGAGAGAAGAGGATACGGATCATCCATACGTTTCACGGCCATGTATTCGATGGTTATTTCAACAGGCTGGTGACGTCCGGATTTTTGTGGATCGAAAGGATCCTCGCCCTGTTTACGGACCGGATTATCGCCGTGAGCGACACCCTCAAGCATGAGCTCGCGGCTACGTACAGAATAGCACCCGGAAGCAAAATCGAGGT
>JAJYYW010000132.1 GCA_021800575.1 bacterium | reverse complement strand
CCGGCCTTCTTCATAGATTAACTCCTTAAGCTCAGTCAGTGTATGGCATAAAGGTAGCCATCTCCTGCCCCAAAATAGATAGTACCATCAGCACCGATTGCCGGGGATGATGTGATAGTCCCGCCGAGAGGACTACCTGCAGTGTAACTCCATTTAAGTGTACCGTCAGGGTTGATGGCATAAAAAATATCATTGTCTGCTTCTACATAGATAGTACCATCAGCACCGATTGCCGGGGATGACGCGATAGGACCACCACCTACGGTGTACGTCCATTTGAGTGTGCCGTTAGGATTGATGGCATAAAGAATACCATTGTCAGAACCCACATAGATGGTTCCATCTGCACCTAGTACAGACGAGGAATCCACATTACTCCCTATCGTGTAACTCCATTTGAGGCCACCTGTTGGAGTAATTGCATAGAGATTATGATCGCCTGAACCTACATAAATGGTACCGTCTGCACCGATTGCCGGAGAGGAGTCTATTTGATTCCCTGTCGTATAACTCCAATTGAGTCCACCGGCGGGAGTTATGGCATAGAGATTATCATCCGTTGACCCTACATAGATAGTTCCATCAGCACCGATTGCCGGGGTCGAGTCTATTTGATTCCCTGTAGCGTATGTCCATTGAAGTCCTCCATTGGGGGTTATTGCATAAAGATTGTTGTCACCAAAGCCCATATAGATAGTTCCATTTGCACCTATTGCCGGGGCTGAGGACATCCAATTACCCGTACCGAACAACCATTTTGTTGTACCGGTTGGATTTACCGCATTCAGAGTTCCAAAACTTTGTATATAAATTGTACCATTCGCGTCTATTGCCGGGCAGGGGTTGAGCCATAATGCACCTCTTGATGGTTGATAAGCCCAATCGGATACACCATTGCGATTGATGGCATGAAGATAACCATCATCAGAAGGGACATAGATAGTGCCATCAGCGCCAATCACTGGAGAATATACATAGGCACCGGTCGTGTAGCTCCATTCAAGTGCACCTGTTGTCGGGGTTGCACTGATGGCGCTCAGACCTGTGGATTGGGCATTGTTCCTGAACTTGGGCCACGGGCTCTGGCTGGTCACGCTGATGGAGCTGCCCTGCGTTGCTGTTGATCCGTAAACATCGCTCACACTGAGCACGGCATTATAATTGCCGGATATGCCGGGTGATTGCCATGTTGCGCTGCTACCGGTTGTTACGTTTGTTCCGCCTATGTTCCATGTATAGGTCAGCAGGCTGTCTCCGTCAGGGTCGTAGGCACTGGATACAAGGCTTGCGGTTGTGGTAACCGGCTGCGGGGTAATGGTCATAGATGTTATCACGGGTGCGCTGTCCGAGGTTGTGTCGATTGCAATCGAACTGCTTGCGGAAGCTCCGTATCCGTCGCTGACGGTTACCGTAATATTACCTGCGGCACTGTGTACGGAAGGTGCTGTTACGGTTGCCGTTGCACCATAGCCGGTGACGGCCCATCCTGTGCTCGCGGTCCATATATAAGCCGGTGAGTCTCCATCAGGGTCGGATGCACCTGCGGTTGCAGTTATGGTGGAACCCGTAAATACAGGGTTGGCAGACACCGCAAGATTATTGATGACCGGTGCACTATTTCCTTCCGTACTTAATGACGCTGAACCGGTGACAAAGCCGCCTCTGGTGTCGGATACGATCACCGTGACCGCGCCGACTGTACTATACGCATTGGGCGCTTTGAATATTGCCGTTGACTGGTTTGCTCCGCTGCTGACTGACCATGTGCCGGAAACCGTCCATGTATAGGTCAGTGCCAGGCTGCTCGGGCTGCTTGCACTGACTGTTGCAGTCACCGTATTACCCGGATGTGCAGGTAATCCCTGGATACTTAAACTGTGGATAACGGGAAGTGCAGGAGCTCCGCCGCCTTTTGAACCACTGCTGCATCCTGCTATTGTAAGCAGGGTGAACATCGAGACGAACAGTGTTCTATGGATTATTGTTTTCATAGGTTTCTCCTTTTCATGGTAAACTCATACCACATGAAAAGTCACAGATTGGTCACAGATAGGGAGGATAAGGAATGAGATCCTATCGCAGTGTCCTCACCATGAATCATGGGGCTTCAGAGCGCATAAAGAAAGGGGCGGGAAAACCCGCCCCTGACAGATACCAAACCTCGTGTCCCGGTGTTAGGGATTCAAATCCAGCCAGAGCGTTTTTGTGCCATTGAGATTTGTATTCGGACCCGCGATGACTTTTGAAGGTGTTATATTGCCGGTTACTGTATTGCCGCCGTCAAATACCGAAATAGAATCTGCAAACTGATCTGCCACATAAAGCCTGTTTGTAGATGCGTCATACCATACGCCTGTGGGTGATGCTAAACCTGTGCTTGCACCGCTGATGGTTCTCGAAGGCGCTATATTGCCGGTGGCTGTACTGGCATTGTCGAATACCGTAACGCTGTGACCAAACTGGTTTGCAACGTACAGTTGATCGGATGTAGCATCGAGCCAGATTCCCTGGGGGCCATTTAACCCCGTATTTGATCCTGAAATGATTCTTGATGGAGTTACATTGCCGGTGGCTGTGCTTGCGTTATCAAATACCAGAATAGCATTGGCGTTCCAATTTGTAATATACAGGGTGTCGTTTGTTGCATCAAGCCAGATTCCGATTGGACTATTTAACGTTGTGTTCGAACCTGATATGATGCGGGAAGCAGTCACAGAACCGTTCAGCGTGCTGGCGTTGTCAAAGGCCAAAATGGAGTTATTTATGTTATCTACAACGTAAAGTGTATCCGAAGATGAATCAAGCCAAATCCCCTCCGGGATGCTTAAACTGGCTGAAGAGATGGTGCGACTGGGTGCGATGTTTCCATTAACTGTTGTCGCATTATTAAACACAAGGATGTGTCCTGTGACGTCATCAGAGATGTATAAACGGTCTGACCCTTTGTCCAGCCATAGAAAAACCGGTTCATTAAATGTTGTGGCCGCACCGCTGATGGTTCGGTCAGGCACAACATTTCCTGAGGCTGTTCCGGCATTATTGAAAACATCAAGTGACGGGTTGTTAAAATCAGTTACATACATCATTGCCGGCGTTGACGATCCCCCTGCCATGAAGGACCATGTATAGGTTGCCGGAATCGGATTACCAGATGTGTCCCTTATGCCGGTCGTCAGGGTTGCCGTGTAATAGCCGAACTGCGACAATGGCACGTTCGGATCAAAGAATGCGGTCTGCGAGCCTGCGTTGTACGATATGGTACCTGTGATATTTACACCTCCTGATGAGAGCGAAAATGTCGATGCATTAATCGTTGATGAGCTGATAGGTTTTGCAAAACCAACCTTGATGACTGAGTCTGTGTAAACACCAGTAGCTCCCTGTACAGGCATTACCCATGATACTGTTGGATCCGTTGGCCCCTGCGAACCCGTTGCACCCGTTGTCCCAGCCGGTCCTGTTGCGCCGTTTTTACCGTTTGATGCGCATCCGGACATGGCCGCCAGTGCGGCAAACAGTAATAACCCTATTATACAGATTGCCTTCTTTTTTTCTTTCATACAATTCTCCTTTGTACGAAAGAATACCGCACGAAAAGTCACAGATTGGTCACAGATAGGATTTTTTTAAAAAAATGACGTGAAATTATACAGTTACAGGGGGCAGGGCAAAGCCCCGCCCCCTCATTTTAAGGAAACTGGTAACCGGCGTGAATCTATCCGGTTTGAACCGTGTTATCCGTTAACGTGCATACCTCAGGGCCAGGCGCAGCTGATGGATTGCTTCATTGACGCGTTTTATGGCCAGCGCCTTGTGTCCTCCGAACGCCGGCGGTGCCTGTTCAAGGATCGACCTGGTGTGTCTGAGCATGTCTATTGCCCTGACCATCCGGGGATGAGGACCGGCTGCCTGTGCCGTGTTCACCGCCGGTGCTGCGCAAAAAACCAATGTTACCATCACGAGGATTAACCCCGTAAACCCAATGATCCGTTTCTTCATATTCTGCCTCCTTTAGAGTTTTATTCTTATTCAACGGTCCAGTGCAAAAAAAGTTCCGCTCATGAAAGAAGAAAGGGGCACGGGTCACACCCTTGCCCCGATTGAACCTGTATTCAGGGAATATCAGGCTGAATCGCCTGAGATCATATCCCGATAAAACTGATGACCCCGTTGGCCAACAGATCGTAGGTTGAAGAAACCGTGTTGGTACCAGCCTGCTTCGGTGCGTTCAACAACTTATGCAGATCAACGATGGCAAGGCATGAATCCGAACCATCGATCAGCAATCCCATAGGCTCGCCGGCGATGACCGCCGTGAATACGGAAAGTCCGTGGGGGTCTCCGACATTGCTCCACGATGACAGTGTGGGGCACATGGTCGTTGGTGTCGGAAGCTGTGCCGATGTGTACGAGGTAATGGTAATGCTTCCCGAGGTTGTCGTCGTCGGCAGCTGTGCAGCGCCGATTGCATCTCCGAATTCCTCTTCGAGGAACATGATGTGGCTCGACGGCTCGATCACCATGCCGGTGGTCAGATAGCCGCTCGGCGAATAGACGTTTTGCAAGGGTATCACGGCGTACGGTGCATTGAAGGTCCCCGTTGTATCGGTGAAAACCGCGGCGTTCATGTTCAGAAGGATCAGCAGGGGTGTCCACTCATGCCCAATGGCCATAATGCCGGTGGAAGGGTCGACTGCAACCGCGTCGGCGGTCATGGAACCGATGCCGGTACTGACCAATTCTGGTATCCCGTTGACCGGATCTGCGTTGGTATCCACCATCCTGTACACCCAGTGGTACAGCTTGCCAGTGGTGATATTGGCTGCCCAGAGATACTCGTCGGTCGACGTGATCGTGCCGCCGTCCGCGTATTCCGGTGAATAGATCAGATTGCTGACAGGGTCATACCCGAAGTTTTCCGTCGAAAGGTCGACCGGCAGTGTTGCCGAAGGGTTCGAGAGAAAAGATTTGATCACGCTCCCGGAATAATTGACAACACGGTATCCGTCTCCGGAAGAGACGATGAAGCCGTGGTCAAGCGGATCGATGATGACGCCGCAGTCCAGACAGCTGCCGCCGCTGAAACTCGAGTAAACCGTATTCCCGAGGTCGTACTCTGTTTCCGCCGGTGCCGAGCCGTT
>JAJYYW010000131.1 GCA_021800575.1 bacterium | reverse complement strand
ACCGGGACGCCGAGCGCCGAGACCGACGCCCACTGGCCCGAGAAGTCCGGCCGGTCGCCGCCGTGGTGCTCGAACCTGGCGTAACGCCAGACCCAGCTCCCGTCCTCACGCTGGACGGCGTTGTGGAGGATGCCGCGCCGTAGCGAGGACACCGAACGCGTCGGGTTGTGCTCGACGGTGCGGGCCAGGATCTCGTCGAAGCTGGCGAAGCTGGGCGGCCCGTCGACGAAGGCGGCGATGGCGGCGCCCTTGCCGGCGGTCACCCCGGGCGTCACGTCGACGAGCACCAGACGGGACACGAGCTCGGGGGCGGCCGAGGTGAGCGCCAGGGCGGTCAGCCCCCCGAGCGACATGCCGACCAGCGGGACCGGGCGCGGGGCCAGCGCCCGCATCGCCGCCGCCACGTCGAGGGCGTTCGCCTCGAGCGACAAGGCGCCGGAGGCGCCGGCGTCGGAGTGGCCGTGGCCGGCGGGATCGATACCGATGACATTGAATCCCTTGTACGCGATGGCTTCGAGGAACGCGGCGTAGAATTCGGATGCAGCTCCGGTTCCCGGGAAAAAAACCACGGCTCTTTTCTCGCCCGCGTTGTTGAAGATATCGAGGTGTATGCGCTGGGCAGCAGAGTCTATGAACGTTTCCTCTTTGGTTATTTTACCCATGTGCTTCTCATGACCATGACGGCATGCTTCCGTCCAGGAACGCCTGTTCTGCCGGACAGAACGGCATGCCTGTATACCCCGGTGTGCAAACGCTCAGCAGAACGCTATTTGTTCTCCTGCAGTTTTTTCAGGAAGGCGCTCATGATGTCAAGGGGCAGGGGGAAAATGACCGTAGAATTATTTTCCGTGGCGATCTCCGACAGCGTGTTGAGGTACCGGAGCTGGAGTGAGGCAGGTTCTTTGCTGAGGACTGCGGCAGCCTCGGAGTACTTCTGCGACGCCTGGAGTTCTCCTTCCGCATTGATGACCTTTGCCCTTCTGTCCCGTTCGGCCTCGGCCTGACGCGCCATGGCCCTCTGCATGTCCTGCGGGAGATCGATCTGTTTGACTTCGACGGTGGAGACCTTGATGCCCCAGGGTGAGGTGTGCTTATCGATGACCTCCTGCAGTTCCATGTTTATCTTTTCCCGCTCCGACAGCAGCTTATCGAGTTCGCCCTGGCCGCACACGCTTCGCAGCGTCGTCTGGGCAATCTGGGATGTCGCAAACAGGTAGTTCTCGACCTCGGTGATGGCCTTGTTCGGATCGATGACCTTGAAGTAAACAACCGCATTCACTTTAATGGAAACGTTATCCTTGGTAATAACGTCCTGCGCAGGAACATCGAGAGTTACGACCCGGGTGCTGACCTTGAACATCTTATCGACAAACGGAATGACATAGATGATACCGGGTCCCTTTGCGCCGATAAGCCTTCCGAGCCTGAACAAAACCGCCCGGTCGTATTCCTTGAGAATTTTTATCCCGGATATAAGCACCAATGCGACAAAGAGAGCAACGACTGTTATGACAGAACCCATAGGTTATACCTCCTTTTTTACTTTTAACAACATATCACTTTCTATAGTTTCTACAACAATTTTATCCCCGGATTTTATCGTCGGGTCATCCGCGTGCGCATCCCAGTATGCACCGTCGAGGAATACCTTGATCCTGCCGTCCGTGACCTCCTGCACAACCGCGGTCTTGCCGATCAGACCCTCTCTACCCGTCTGCGGCTTTTTGAGCCGCACCTTGAGCGCGAGGCCGAGCGCGACACTGAAAAACAGGGCGGTCAGGATGGCCGCCGTTGCGATGAGTGTCCAGGAGACGTTGTACGAGGCCGAGGCCGTGTCGAACAGAAGCAGGGATCCCAGCACAAACGATAGGATTCCCCCGACGGCAAGCATGCCGTGGCTCACGATCTTCACCTCCAGGATAAACAGGATGATTGAAAGTATGATCAACAGTACTCCCGCATAATTGACCGGTATAGTCTGAAACGATACAAAAGCAAGGATCAGCGACAGTGCTCCGATGACGCCGGGGAAGATGGCGCCGGGGCTTGCGAGCTCAAAAAAGATTCCCCACATGCCGATGATCATGAATATGTAGGCGATGTTGGGGTCGCTGATGACCATGAGGATTTTCTCCCGGAGGTTCATAGGGAGTTCGTGAACGACGGCATTTTTGGTGTGCAGGATGTATACGCCGGAGGCCTTATGGATCGTGCGGCCGTTGATTTCGTCGAGCAATTGATCGACGGTCGACGCCGTAAAATCGACGACGTGGATCCTCAGCGCCTGGTCCGCGGGTATGGACACGCTCTGCGACACTGCCTGTCCGGCCCATTCGGCGTTCCTCCCCTTTTGCAGCGCAATGCTCTTGATATAAGCGACCGCATCGTTGGTGACCTTTGTTTCCATTTCTTTGCCGAGTTTTTCCCCGATCGTGACCGGGTGTGCGGCACCGATATTCGTCCCGGGCGCCATTGCTGCAACGTCGGATGCCATAGCGATGAACACGCCTGCCGAGGCGGCACGGGACCCGGAGGGGTAGATAAAGCTGATGACCGGCAGCTTGGCGTTCTCGATGGCCTTCACGATGGTCCTCATGGAGGCATCGAGGCCTCCCGGGGTATCGATCGTGATCAGCAGTGCGTTGGCATGGTCTGCCTGCGCCTGCCTGATGGATTCCGGGACAAAGTAGGCGTAGGCCGGCCCGATGGGACCGTCGATGGAGATCGCGTCCACATGGTACTCCGCCCGTGCCGGGATACCGGACAGAAGCAGGAACAAGAGGAGGACTGCCCGCTTACACATCAGAAGTAAATGTTCGTGTAGAGCATGAGCATCCTGCCGATTTCTTCTCCGCCGAAGACCGTGCTCTGGGTGAGTGCGGCGTTGGGCAGGTTGATGTACGGATACTCGTGGTGGATGTCGTTGAACATGTTGAACACGTACAACCCGAGTTCGAACCGGTGCGGTATGAACGTGTACCCGGCCTTTGCATTGACGATGAAGTACGCGGGCAGCTGGACGACGGTGTTGGTGTACAGCGTGTTGGGGTCTGCAATGTGTGCGGTCCGCGCCGAGGTGTAATCCCCCTGGATGCTTGCGAACAGCTTATCCGAAACGGCATACCGCGCTCCGATATTGAAGTCCTGTGTCGTGTAGTTGCCCACCGAGCCCGTGAGGTTGTCCTCCCGGTAGAGATAGGAATAATTGGCGAATGTTTTTATGGCCTTGATAGGCTCGTATTCCAGGCTGAAATCTCCACCGTGTGATACGTACCGCGTGCCGCTGTTGAGGAACTGGAACTGGGACTGCGTGGACAGGTTCGTGTAGAAATAGATGAGGTCGTACAATTCCTCGTAGTACGCCGTCAGCTCCGTCCTGACGTGCTTGCCCCATTCTCCGACGTAGCCGAACTCCGTGGTGCGCATAAGCTCATTCTTGAGGTCCGGGTTGCCGATGAGGGTACCCTGGATGGGAATGAAGGACGAGGATATCTTCGGAATGAACTGCGATTCGACGTAGATGGGCTTTCTGAACGCCGTTCCATACGACACCCTGACTGTCTGGTGGGGCGTTATGGCGTACGAGAGGTTGCCCCGGTAGCTGAGCCCCGGCGGCGTCACCGAGTAATGGTCGTAGCGAGCATCGAGTGTCAGGAGGAAGTTGGCGAACGGGCCGATCTCGTCGTGGATGAATCCGCCGTACAGGAGTTCTCTCGTCAGGTCGACGTTGTTGTACGAGGACTCCAGCTCGGGGAAACTGTACGTATTGTAGTTGGCATCCGCGCCGATGATGATCCGGTTGTAGGGAATCTCGGGAAGGTTGTACTGTACGTCGATATTATAGGTGTTGGTGTTGCCGGACAGGTTTTCGCCGATGAGCGGTATCGTGGTGTTGAACGGGGTGATGAACAGGGGCACATTGACGTTAAACCCGAACCAGTATGCGTCTATCTTGAGGTTCTTGTATTCGACGTGGGGTTTGATGTAGGTTTCCTGCGCGTAGGTCCAGAGGTTCTGGAGCAGGGTGTACAGCATGAACTGGGGTTTGTCGTACCCGGCTTCGAGCGATGCATGGAGGTCTTTGGAATAATCGTGTGTGACGTACAGCCACGCCTTGGGGACGAGGGCTGCATTGTGATCCGGGGCATCGAAATCGGGCGCCCGTTTATATCCGATGGAAGCGATAAACCCGGTCGTACCGGTCTGTCCCTGGGCCTCCACATAGGTGTCGAAGGCACTGAAGAACTGCGCAGGCTGCTCGGTCGTGAGCCCGCCGATGCCGGAGATCGTGAACGTTGGACTGGCCTTGGGCTTGCGGGTCGTTATACTGATGATACCGGTCACGGCGTCGGCACCGTACAGCGACGAGCTGGCACCCTGGATGATCTCGATCCTCTCGATATCGTCCAGCGGGATGGGGAGGCTTTCGATGAACGGAGGGCCGTAGAAAGTGTTGTTGAGCACCCTGCCGTTGACCAGGACCAGCATGAGGTTGTTCTCTTCGGTCCCGTAACCGCGCTCGTTGAAGATCGTGTACCCCGGGTTTATATAGGAAACATCCATGCCCGGGACCGTCCGCAGTATGTCCGAAAGGGACATGCCGCTGCTCTTGATGTCTTCGTGGGTGAGGACCGTGACCGATGCCGGTGCCGAGGTGATCTTCTGCTTATGCCGTGCAGCGGAATACACCACGTCTTCGGAGCTGAACAGGGCAAGCTCCTGCTCCATGGCGGATGCCTCTTCAGCCGATTGCACGTTGACTTCTCCGACGTCCACGATCTGGGGATTGTTCGGGCCCATGAACAGCACGTGGGATTGGCCGTCCGTGTCCACCACGGTAATGTAGTACTCGAGCTTGGGCGGATTGATATCTGTCGACGGTATGATGCCCGAAAAGGTGTCCCCGGACGATCGCTGCAGGAAGATCGCCTTGTAAAACTTGTCCGAAGGCGACTTGTAGAGGAGCGACGCGTAGGCGACCTTGCTCGCGGGGTCTATGGTCGCGGATACCTTTAAAGGTTCCCCGGGCGTGGCGGTGAGTATTGGCTTATGAAAGAATTTAAACGATATAAGAGACTGGTCGGCCGCGGCAGTGATGACGCCCGCCAGCACCAGAAAGAGTAAGAAAACCATAACTTTCTTCATGCTTGATCCTCCTTTGTC
>JAJYYW010000130.1 GCA_021800575.1 bacterium | reverse complement strand
GAACCCCTGCGCGCGCGCCTGCTCGATTGCGGCATCGAGCGTGTTCGCGCCCTTTACAAATTCGCCCCTGACATATATGAATGAAAGCTCCGCACCTATCGCATAGCTCGCTATGATCATGCCTTCGATGAGCAGGTGGGGGTTCTTCTCGAGGATCTCCCGATCTTTGAACGTACCCGGCTCACCCTCATCCGCATTGCAGCAAATGTACCTCGGACCTTTGAAGTCCTTGGGCACGAAGTCCCATTTCATGCCTGCCGGGAACCCTGCGCCGCCCCTGCCCCTCAATCCCGATTTCTTCATCTCGTCTATGATCTGCAGGTTCGTCATCGAGGTAATTGCTTTCCGTGCGGCAGCATACCCCCCAACGGCAATATACGTTTGAATGTCGTTGAGCTTTGCACCATCTACATGATTAAAAAGTATCTGTTCCATCTACTTCTTCCTCAGATCGGCTACGATCTCTTTAATTTTGCTTTCCGTGCATTGCTCATAGTAATCGTCGTTTATCTGTATGACGGGTCCAAACCCGCACGCCCCGAGGCACTCGACCGTCGACAGGGTAAACATATTGTCTTTCGTCGTCTCTCCCTCTTCTATACCGAGGACGGACTTCAGGGTCTCAAGTACGCTCGTGGAGCCTTCGAGATGGCATGAAATGTTGGTGCATACCTGTACGTGATACTTGCCGACCGGCTTTGTATTGTACATGGTATAGAACGTTGCTACGCCATAGACGCGTGCGGGAGGTACGCCGACCACGCCTGCCACGTACTCCATGACCTCCGGAGAGATATACCCAAACTCTTTCTGTGCCATGTGCAGAACCGGGAGCAGGCATGCGTCCTTCGTGGGATACATCCTCTTTAACTCCTCGACCTTGCTCAGTATTGACGGTGAAAATTGAATCATCTGTCCAGTTCTCCTGCCACAATGTTCAGGCTGCCGAGAATCGCCACTGCGTCCGAAATAAGCAGGCCCCTGACCATCTCGGGGAATGCCTGAAATATGGCAAAGCAGGGGGGCCGCACCTTGAGCCTGTACGGGTACTGCTCGCCATCGCTCACGATGTAAAAGCCGAGTTCACCGTTCGCGACCTCCGTGCCGAAATACACATACCCGGGCTTGGCCTTAATACCGTACATGATGAGCATGAAATGGTGGATAAGCCCTTCCATGGTATTGTAGACGTCTTCCTTCGGTGGAAGCGTAATGTGCGGGTCCTCGATACTGACCGGACCGTCCGGAAGATGATCGATGGCCTGCTGGATGATCCGCAGGCTCTGGCGCATCTCTTCCATTCTGACGAGGTACCGGTCGTAGGTATCGCCGTTTTCGCCGGTCGGTATATCGAAATCGAAGTTTTCATACCCCGAGTATGGCTGCTTCTTCCTGAGGTCCCACGCAAGTCCTGTTGCGCGAAGCACAGGTCCTGTGAACCCGTACTCAAGGGCCCTGTCCTGGGTTATCGTACCAACATTGATGGTCCGGTCCATGAAGATGCGGTTCTTGGTCAAAAGCTTATCGACGTCGTTGATCGACTTCGGTATTTCTTTCAGTAAGAACTTTATATCGGACGCAAAATCGCCGTTTACGTCCCGTGCGAGACCTCCAACCCGTGTAAAGGTTGTCGTCAGCCTCGCGCCGACCATTTTTTCAATCAGGTCGTAAATCCGTTCCCTTTCCTTGAAGAAATAGAAATAGTTGGTCAGAGCACCGATATCGACGACGTTTGTCCCGATGGCGACCAGGTGATCTGCTATCCTCGTCAACTCGTTCATGATGACCCTGAGGTACTGTCCCCGTTTCGGGACTTCTATGCCGAGCAGTTTCTCGACGGCCAGTGCGTATGAAATGTTGTTCATGATGGGCGAAACGTAGTTCATCCTGTCCGTGAGGGGAATAAAACCGTTATACGTCCTCTGTTCCGCCATCTTTTCTATACCACGGTGCAGATACCCTATCTCGAGGCTGGCGTCTACGATTCTCTCGCCGTCGAGTTCGAGCACGATGCGCAGCGTACCATGGGTCGCGTTATGGGACGGGCCGAGATTCAGGATCATGGTATCTTTCTTGTGTTTTTCGAAAGTAAACATCAGTATTCCCTTGTTCTTCTCTTATCCCACGGGGCGTACCGCTGTTCCGGGGGAACCGTTCCGCGTACCGGGAAATCTTTTCTCAACGGGTGGCCTTCGAAATCCTCGGACATCAGGATCCTCTTGAGGTTGGGATGCCCTTTCACCTTGATGCCGAACATATCGTACAGCTCCCGCTCGAACCAGTCTGCACCGCACCATACGCCGATCAGGCTCGGCACGGGTTCAAACTCGTCCACATCAGTTTCGACGATCAGCCGTTTGTTGGTGACCGTCGAGAGCAGGATGTACGCGACCAGGAACCGCGGCTTCTGATTCAGGAAGTCGACACCGGCAATGTCCAGTATCTGGTTGAACCTGAACGGCTCTTCGTTCTTCAATGCGGTCATGACCTCGACCAGATCCCCAACCCGGACCCGGATCGAACGCGGCCTGAAGTCCTCCTGCACGGATACAATCTTCTCACCGAATCTCTTCTGTATGGTTTCAATCAACTCTGACATATTATTGTACGGTCATCGCCTTTCGCGGTCTTCGTACGGATTCCTGTTTGATGATCTCCTGCAGCTGCATGATGGCGTCGATCAGCGCCTCGGGCCTCGGAGGACAGCCCGTCACATACACATCGACGGGAATGATAGTATCGATGCCCTGCAGGGTGGGATACGAATCGAATATGCCTCCGGACGTTGCACATGACCCCATGGATACAACCCACTTCGGTTCAGCCATCTGATCGTAGATCTTCTTTAAAACGGGAGCCATCTTGTTCGATATGGTCCCCGCAACGATAAGCATATCCGACTGCCGCGGGGAAAATCTCATGGCTTCTGCTCCGAACCGGGCGAGGTCAAACCGCGTTCCCACGGTCGCCATGAATTCAATCGCACAGCACGCCGTTCCGAACGGCAGGGGCCACAGTGAGTTTTTTCTCGACCAGTTGACCAGTGCGTCCAACTTGGTGGTAAATATGCTGTCGCCGAGTTTTTCCTCTATTCCCATTCGAACGCGCCTTTCTTCCAGGCATAGACGAAGCCGACGAGGACGATCAGGATAAAAACGCCCATCTCATACATACCGTAAGCACCGAGCGGCCGTACAACAATTGCCCAGGGATACATAAACACGACTTCCACGTCGAAAATCAGAAACATAAGGGCTATGATATAATATTTCACCGGAAAACTGAATCGTGCATTACCGACCGGCTCGACACCGCATTCATAGGGTGAAAGCTTTTCTTTGGACTTTGCCTTCGGTCCCACGACTGCTGAGAGCATCACGGTGACCACCGCAAAGCCGACAACAATGAGTGCGTAAATTGCTATGTTTATAAAACTGTAATTTATCATATGGATTAACTTTTTCTATATACATTATGTTCTCCCCTCCTTGTCAAGAAAAAATGAAATGATGCATCCAACTATGCTCAAGATTCTGAACCGCGATGGTGCAGGCACCAGATGATATTCCGGCAAACACATGCGGCAATGCATGCAGGCTCCATACTGAACCGGGAACGTGCTGAGACACACCATAAAAAAGGCGGGCATTCGCCCGCCTGTGTTGAAACAAAACTCTTACGATCCGGGAGATCGTGCGCTCCCGGGCAGGGGCATTAATACTCCATGCCGCCCATTCCACCCATACCGCCCATGCCGCCCGGAGGCATTGCCGGCATTTTCTCATCCTTTGGTTTCTCGGTTATCATGACTTCTGTCGTCAGCAGGACCGACGATACGGACGCGGCGTTCTGCAGTGCCGATCTGACAACCTTGGTCGGGTCGATGACGCCCGACTGCATAAGGTCTTCGTATTTTTCCGTCAGTGCGTTAAACCCGAAACTTCCTTTTTCCGCCTTCACGTGTTCGACGATGATGGAGCCCTCTTTCCCGGCGTTCGCGCTGATCTGCCGGATCGGCTCTTCCAGCGACTTCCTGACGATCTCGACGCCGAGCTGTTCTTCTCTCACGTCGAGCTTCATCTTCTCGAGCGCGGGGATCGCCCTCATGAGAGCAACACCGCCGCCCGGAACAACGCCTTCCTCTACCGCAGCTCTCGTCGCATGGAGCGCGTCCTCAACCCGGGCCTTCTTCTCTTTCATCTCAGCCTCGGTTGCAGCGCCAACCTTGATGACGGCCACACCGCCGACCAGTTTTGCGAGTCTCTCCTGCAGTTTCTCTTTGTCATAGTCCGACGTTGTTTCCTGGATCTGGGCACGGATCTGTTTGATCCTGCCGTCGATCTCGGACTTCTTGCCCTCGCCGTCGACGATGGTTGTATATTCCTTGTCCACGACGATCCGCTTTGCCTTACCGAGATCCTTGAGCGTTATGCTCTCGAGCTTGATGCCCATTTCCTCGGCGATCATTCTGCCGCCGGTCAGGATCGCGATATCCTCGAGCATCGCCTTCCGCCGGTCGCCGAACCCAGGGGCCTTGACCGCACAGCAGTTCAGCGTGCCTCTCAGCTTATTGACGACCAGGGTCGCGAGGGCCTCGCCCTCGACATCCTCTGCTATGATGAGCAGGGGCTTGCCCGACTTCGCAATCTGTTCCAGCAGGGGAAGCATTTCCTTCATATTGGAAAGCTTCTTCTCGTGGGTCAGAATGTAGGCGTCCTCCAGGACAGCTTCCATACGCTCCGCATCGGTCACAAAATACGGCGACAGATATCCGCGGTCAAACTGCATACCTTCCACAACATCGAGCGTTGTCTCCATGCCTTTCGCCTCTTCCACGGTGATGACTCCTTCTTTACCGACTTTGTCCATGGCCTGGGCTATAATCTTGCCGATGGTCTCATCGTTGTTCGCCGAAATGGTGCCCACCTGGGCGATCTCTTTCTGATCGCGGGTCTGTTTGCTGATCTTCTTCAGTTCTTCAACAACAACATCGACCGCCTTGTCTATTCCACGCTTGATCAAAATAGGGTTGTTGCCTGCCGAAACCAGTTTTACACCTTCACGGAATATTGCTTGTGCGAGAACAGTGGCCGTCGTCGTACCGTCTCCGGCTACATCCGATGTCTTGCTTGCCACCTCTTTCACCATCTGGGCGCCCATGTTCTTGAAC
>JAJYYW010000129.1 GCA_021800575.1 bacterium | reverse complement strand
TTCGAATCGAGGTTGCCGGTCGGCTCATCGGCGAGGATGATGCTTGGCGAGTTGACCAGCGCCCGTGCAATCGCGACCCGCTGCTGCTGGCCGCCCGAGAGCTGCTGCGGAAAATGCTGCTCGAACCCCTTCAAGCCCATCAACGCGAGCAGTTCCAGTGCTTTTTTTTGCCGCTCGTGACGCGCAACGCCCGCGTACACGAGCGGAAGCTCCACGTTTTCCATCGCGCTCGTTCTTGCAAGCAGGTTAAAATTCTGGAAGACAAATCCTATCCTCTGGTTGCGTATATCCGCGAGCCTATCCGGGGTGAGCGAGGAGACGTCCGTGCCTTCGAGCAGGTAGCTTCCCTCGGTCGGTTTGTCCAGACAGCCAAGGATGTTCATAAAGGTCGTTTTACCCGAGCCCGATGCGCCGGTTATCGATACGAACGACCCCTTGGAAATATCAAGGTTGACTTCTTTGAGGGCTGGTACTGCAACACAGTCGAGGAAGTACGTTTTCTTCAGCCGTATTGCCTCGACGACAGCGTCCTTATTGTCCTGCCTGGTATCCTGTGACAACGTCGTCTCCTTCTTTCAGATCACCCCGGATCAGTTCTGTGTAATTGTTGTCCCGAATGCCGGTCTGCACGGGCAGGGGGATGAAGCTGCCGTCCCGGTAGACCCAGACCTTGTTGATGCGGTACCATTCCCGTTTTTCAGCTTCCTTGTTTTCGATCTTGACCCATGACGGGAGCTTGTGATGTAAGCTGTACGTGCGCAGGATCGTATCGGAATTCTTCGGTGCAAACCGCAGGGCTGCGTTGGGAATCATGAGAATATTGTCCTGTCTGCCGACGTCTATGGTAACGTACGATGTCATGCCCGGTTTCAAAAGGAGGTCCTTGTTGTCGATGTAGATGATGACATCGTAATTGACGACGTTTTGGATGATCATGGGCGCATTGCGTATGATGGCAACGGTACCGGTAAACACCGTGTTGGGGTAAGCGTCGACGCTGAATTGTGCTTTCTGTCCGACTTTAACTTTGCCGATGTCCGTCTCGACGACATTGGTATCGCTCTCCATCTTTTCGAGATTCTCGGCAATATCGAACAAATCCGGTGTTTGGAACGCCGAGGCAACGGTCTGGCCGGTATTGACGTCCCTGGTTATGACGACCCCGTTCAACGGGGAGAGTATGCGGGTACGATCGAAATTGAATTTCGCTATACTGTAATTGGACTGTGCCTGGAGCACCGCAGCCTGCGCAGCTGAAAAATTTGCGGCGGCAACATCGTACGTCGCCTTTGCCGTTTCGACGGTCTGTCTTGATACGAGCTCCGGCGGCAGGGAGAGGTCCCGCTCGTAGTTGGACCGGTCCAGTTCCATGGTCGCCGTTGCCTGCGCAACGCCGGCTTGTGCGCTGATGAGGTTTGCTTTTGCCTGTACCAGAGCGGCCTCAAACGGGGTGGGATCGATCAATGCGAGCAATTGTCCCTTCTTAACGACACTGTTGAAATCGGCGTACAACTTGATGATCTGGCCCGATACCTGTGCCCCGACCTGTGCCCATACCACGGGGTTGATCTGGCCGGTCGCACTCACCGTTGCGGTGATGTCGCCCCGCCGGATCTTCTCATAGGTCAACGCAGGCTTCTTGTCCCGTTTCATCACGATGACGACGGTGATGATGACGATGATCAGGACGGCGCCTGACAGAATCCAGTATTTACTCTTCATGCTCTGTACCCCCATTCGCTATGGTATCCCCGGTTACATAGTCGAGGTTAGCCACTGCAATATTATAGGAAGCGAGTGCTGTTGCGTAGGACGATTCGGCATTCTGATAGGTGGCGACCGCTGTCAGGTAATCAAGGTAGTTGTTGATACCGGCGCTGTACCCCTTTTTCGTCAGCTCCATGTTCGCTTCTGCCTGGTCCAGGGTGTCCCTGGCCACGGTGATGCTCTTGCCCGCCTGGTCGAGGTTATCGAGAGCGGACTGCACGGACAGTTCGACGGTCAGTTTCTGCTGGTCCATCGTATATCGTATGTTCAGCATCTGTGCCTTGGCGACCTGCAGTGCCGATGTGTTCTCAAAACCTGAAAATATGTTGAAGGTCAGCGCCAGACCTATTGCCCAGTTCCAGGTGAGCGGGAAATCCTGTCCGGACCAGTTGTAGGACGCGTTACCCGACAGCGAGGGAAAGTATGAGGTTATGGACTGCTTGTAGGAATACCGCGCGGAATCGAGCTGTTTTTTCAGGGACAGATAATCGGGCCTGTTGTCGAGCGCCTTTTGTACGTACACACCCGCGCTTGTCGACACGGGAACGGCTTCCAGCTGGCCCGTAAACGACACACCCGCACTCAGGGGCAGACCCATGAGTGATAACAGGTTCAGGATGTATATCCGCCTCGCATTCTGCGCCGTGATGAGGTTTAACCTGATGGTGCCCAGGCTTGTCCGTGCACTGAGGACATCGATCTTGGTTTTGATACCGGCCTTGTAGTACGCCTCTGCCTGCTCCAGTTGTGTCTGCATCTGTTTGAGCAGGTAGGTGTCGGATTCGATGATCATGTTGTATTCGAGCAGATTATAGAAGTTCTGTTTCACATTGTACACGAGGGTGTTCCGTGTATTGATGAAGTTGTATCTCGCAGCATTCACCAGTTCTGCCGAGGAACGCATGCCATAGTAGTTTTTACCGAAGCTGAAAAGCTGCTGGTCCACGGTTACGGATGCGGTATAGTACGGGTAGTTGGTGTTGTCCGGCCGCTTGTAGTACAGGGATGCATACGGACTTTGGGACGTTACGGCAAAATTCGAGGTTGATCGCTGTGCATCTGCAACGGCGTTGATCTGCGGCAAGAGGACAGACCGCGCGATGCCGTAGGAGCCCTCGCTCGATTGAACACTCATGCTTGACGCCTTCAGCTGGGGGTTATTCTCAAGGCTGGTCTTGATGCAGTCATTGAGGGTCATGACCCGTGGTCCGTCTGCCCGGGCATGTGGAATCGCCATGGTCAGGGCCGTGAATGACAGCAGAAGTACTGCGATCGATGTTCGCATGCCGGGAACCTTCCGGTGCCGGGTGATGCCCTCTCCCGGGAGGGGAGGGGGGATGAGCTTAGCGATGGGGTCCATGGGGGCCGCGTCTTCCGTCCTGGCGTTTCGTTATAATATTCTCTATAAACCCAAAAAACTTCTTCTGCTGATCGGTATTCAATATCGTTTTTACCTCCATGATATGGCTGACGACCGCTTTTTCGATGTTCTCCTGCATGTCCCCCATTGCTTCGATCGATTGTTCGATCTTTTGTGTGTCCGGTTGAGCCGCCTGCATCAGGTTCAGGAGCTGCAGGCGTTTTTGGAACAGTTGCTGCTTCATGGCTGTAATCTTTGCGTGGAATACTTGCTGGTTGTTCATCAGGAGGTCTGCCTGCTCCGGTGTCAGGGATAGCTCTTTCATGAGAAACGCACGGCGTGCCGGGCCGAACGGTACCGGTTGCCGGCAGGTATGCTGATAGTATGAATACCCCAGGGTCGCCAGTATGGCTATATTCAGGATGACCGATACCAGGAGGAGAAACTTCAGGGTGCTATTTTTCATTGGTACCCTCCATCATGGCGATATAGGCGCCGCCGATGGAACCCGGCTGTACAGCCTCGAAGGTATCGAGTGACAGCGTGGATGCAATGGTGGTGCTGGGCCGGGTAAAGGCTGTCCCGAGAAAGGTTCCCGCCCGGGCACCTATAAAAATTATCAATGCGATGACTGCCGCTTCGGCAAACCAGGTAAGCACAGAGAACGGCGACCAGCGTGGTTGTGACCGGCGGTCTGCTATGGCTGCCATGACCCTCGTGGTAAAACCGTGTGGCGCATGCAGCGGCTCCAGTGAGCTCAGCCTCACGTGAAGTGCCTGCAGGCGTTCAAGTTCTGTGCGGCACTCCGAACATCCCTTGATATGGGCTTCAAACCCGTCGAGCTCTGCCCTTGATAACGCCCTGTCTATGTATGGTGAAAAAAGCTTGCGTGCTTTTGAACACCGCATATCTTCCTCCTTTTTTTATAAACGATGGAGCATTGTTTTTGTTCCATGGATTTTACCCCGGGGGAAACCCTATCGTTATCCTTTCTCTCGGTTTGCTGATCCGGCGCTGGCCGATAGTGTTGACTTATACCCCCTTACGGGCTAAATCTCAAGTTCAGGTATGATGTATACATGGAAAACCAAGCATCTGCTGTACGCCTGTATGGTGATACTTACAGGATACACAGGGTTGTCTTTTCTGCAGTCTGATGACAATAAACACGTTACCATTTCGCAGACCCATGCCAGTCTTTCTTCGCCGGTACCGGACGCACTGCGCTATCCTGTGTATGGTGAGAACCCTACGCCCGACATGTCTTCCCGTCAGCCGGTCCGTACTTTCCGGACCGTAGTGAAGCTCCGGACAAAACGCTTCATAGCCTCTCGTTTCAGAGGGATGGACGATAATGACGATCAATCCACGAACGATATTATTTTTTCTTTCCAAGACATATCTCTGCAATTCAATGAGTTGGCGATGTTTGTTTCCGATGCAACACGCCCGCCTTTCATGATCGTAAAAACGATCTTCGTTCCACCACGCGGTTAATCAAAAGCTCCACAATCATCCCTGATTCTCCTTCTTCGAAAACCATAGGGGAGGGCTCTGTTCCTCCTGTGAAACAAACAAGCGATGGTGGATTTACCACCTCTTAAAAAAAGGAGAAATGATAATGAACATACTACCTTTCTCAAGATATCCGGTATTGGTACTGCTTGCAGTCGTTCTTTTTGCAGGGATCGTGAGCTGCAGCAGCGGAAGCAGTAACACAACGAGCAGCAACTCGGGCAAGCTCAATCCGCCGACCGCCCTGATTGCGAGTGTCGGGAACAGCGAGGTTCCCATGAGCTGGCAGGCAACTATCGATGCAACAAGTTATAATATTTACTCGTTTACGCCTTCCGTGGGAACCACAGCATTCATGAACTCATTCGCAACACCCACGGGACAGTATACGAAGGTGGGTTCCAGCATGAATACCACCTATACCTATACCGGCGCCACAAACGGTACGACCTATTCCTTTGTTGTCACTGCGGTCAACAGTCATGGAGAGAGCGGATACTCCAACACAATTACCATAATACCATCTCCCGGC
>JAJYYW010000128.1 GCA_021800575.1 bacterium | reverse complement strand
GCGGCAACGCAGGCAGGCGGCATGCTGGCCCAGCTCGATCTCATCGTGCTTGAACCGGGCACCCACAGTACCATCGTGCGGGTGGTCGACGGGGTTGCGGGAGGTATGATTGCGGACAACGTGGAGATTTACGCAGGCAAGGGCTCGAGTGCTGATTGTATAACCATGAATCGATCAAAAAGAGACACCCGGTATACCGCGCTCCACCGGGCACAGGTTTCCGAAGGGGCGATGGTGAACTGGTACAATGTCGATCTCTATGAGGGGAACACGGTCATGAGCCTTCGTTCAACGCTTGCGGGCGGCGGGGCGGAAAGCAGGATGACCGGAGTCCTGATCGGGAAGGGGAACTCCCAGAAAGATGTATCGTACGAAACATTCCATGATGCCCCTGATACGGTTACCTCGGTCATGGTCAGGGCTGCTGTTCTTGATACGGCGAAGGTTATCTACAGGGCTTTGACGCATATTGCATCGGGTTCCAAGCGTGCGAAAGTAGAGCAGGCTGAGAAGTCTATTCTCCTCGGAGAGCAGGCGAAGTTCGACGGCATACCGAGCCTCTGGATAGATGAGGACGATGTTGCTGCATCCCACAGCGCGAGTTCGGGCATGGTTGATGAACAGGCGCTGTTTTATCTGAAGAGCAGAGGAATACCGCACCGGCAGGCAGAGAAGCTCATCACGGACGGGTTTATCGCATCGTTATTGAACAAAGCCCCCCTCGATGTGCTTTCCGGATTGTATTAGCGTACAACATCCGGAAAGAAGTCCGGTGCAATCCCCTGTGATGCGCCGTAACCGGATGCGCTTCTTGAGATCGGATGCTCATTCATGATATAAGATAAGCATGGCCGAGCAATTACGAATACTTGTTGTTGACGACGAAGAGAATATCCGGTTTGCCGTTTCGAATATTCTCCGTTCGAACGGGTATCAGGTGACGACGGCGCCGGACGGAGAGGATGCATTTTTAGAACTCAAAAAGCAGCCCTATGACTTTGTAATCTGTGATATCAAAATGCCGAAGATGGAGGGCATGGAGCTGCTGAGAACACTCCAGCACAACAAGATTGAGACAACCGTGATCATGATGTCTTCGTATGGCACCATCGACAGCGCACTCGAGTCTATTCATGCGGGCGCGTATGATTATATACCCAAACCATTCAAGCCGGATGAACTGATCCTGACGGTGCGGAAGGCCGAAGAACGCCTTAAGCTGTATCGGGAAAACCTCAATCTCAGGAGGGCCGCAGCAAAGGATTATGATTTCAACGCCATTATAGGAAAAAGCGAGAAAATGCTCGGTGTCCTGAACGATATAAAAAAAGTGGCGGGACTCAGGACAACGGTCCTCATCACCGGGGAAAGCGGCACGGGCAAAGAACTCGTTGCGAAGGCGATACACTATAACAGCGACAGGAAAAACAAACCTTTCATATCGATCAATTGCGGGGCGATCCCCGAGAATCTGCTGGAGAGCGAGCTGTTTGGCTATGCCAAGGGTGCATTCACCGGTGCGTACACCAGCAAACAGGGGTTGTTCGAGGCGGCCGACGGAGGGACCCTCTTTCTCGATGAGATCGGGGATCTGCCGTTCAACCTTCAGGTCAAACTGCTCCGTGCCATTGAACAGTCGCAGATATGGCGTGTGGGGGACACCAAGGTAATCACTATTGACGTCAGATTTCTTGCGGCAACGTCGAAAGTACTTGCGGACGAGGTCAGAAACGGAAAATTCAGGGACGACCTGTTTTACCGGCTGAACGTGTTCAATATTCATCTGCCTCCTTTGAGGGAACGGAGAGAAGATATACCTCTGCTCGCCCACGCCTTTCTGAAGCGGAATGCCGAAAGTCTTTCAAAGCAGATCAGGGGGTTCGATGCTGCGGTTCTTGACATCTTCATGAAGCATCCGTGGTATGGCAATGTCCGTGAGCTTGAAAATGTTGTTGAGAGGGCATGTATTTTGACGGAACATGAAATCATATCTGCTGAAGCAATACCCGACACCATTCAGGCGCACAGCGATGCCGTTACCGCGGGTACGGAGAGCGGATTCTCTATAAAGCAGATCCAGAGGAAAATGGAGATCGAGCTGATAAACAAGGCGTTGAAAGAAACAAACGGTAACAAAACGCGGGCCGCACAGTTGCTTGAAATCAGCCTTCGGGCTTTGATGTACAAACTGAAAGAATATGGTATTGAGTGATTTCGTGGAGGTTGGCATGAAACGTATCGCTGTTGTTGCAGTGCTGGTTTTATTCGGTGCGGGGTGTCAGAAGAACAATGAGCCTGTGAAAACAATGTTTTCAGGCAACAGAAGCCCTTCTGCCGGTACCACTGAGGCGGTTACCGTGCATCCCGGGAATCCGACGGTGGATAGTTCTCTGACCGTTGTAGTACCACCGGATAAACGTGCCGGCAGTATTACATGGTACATCAACAACCAGCAGGCCCGGATCGCAGACAGCCTTCAGGGAGACTTCAGCAAGGGCGATACGATAACGGCGGTTGTTGCCTATAAGGGAACGGGCGGCACACAAGAAGAGTCGGTCACGCCTGCCGTGACCGTGCATGATGCACCCCCGGTTGTAACGTCTATAGTTCTCAATCCACGGTATCCGACGATAGCTTCGACCATTCATGCAACAGCCCAGGCATACGATCCCGACGGGGATACCGTTACGCTGTCGTATCAGTGGTATGTCAATGGAACTCCCGTACAGGGGCAAACGGGGGATTCATTCAGTTGCGAAAGTTTGCGGCATGGAGATGCGGTGTATCTTATGGTAACACCATCGGACGGCGAAGAGAACGGTATAAGCACGTCAAGTTCCGTGCTCTCCCTGCAGGATTCTCCCCCGGTGATACTCTCACAACCGAAGTATGTTCTCAACGGCTCTGTTTTTTCGTATCAGGTCCGAGCCTCGGATGTTGATCATGATCCTCTCTCCTATAAGCTCGAATCCGCCCCGCCGGGGATGACGATCAGCAAAGACGGCCTCATCACATGGGACACAACAGGCCAGCCATTGTCAGCGACGGTGACCGTGAAGGTTGTTGTTGATGACGGATTCGGCGGCACGGCATATCAGACATTCCCGGTGGGACTTGAACAGAAGAAATGATAATTATACGTTATTTATATATAATTAACGTATATCGTAATAAAATACTTGACATTTTATTTTAAATATGTGCTTATAGACTATAAGTGAGGTATAATGATGGGCAGGCATAACAATTTAAAATTAATACGGACCAAAGCATTGATGAGTAAAGCGGAGCTTGCACGCAAGGCAAATATATCGGTGCTTACTATAACACGCATAGAGCAGGGGATGGAATGCAGGGTAGATACGAAGAGAAAGATCATTCAGGCACTGGGGTTTAAGATCTCAGAAAAAGATAAAATATTTCCGGATTAAGAGATAAAGGAGGTTTTATGGCGTTTTTTGGTGGCGGCAAACAACTGATAGGACTTGATATTGGTACCAGTAGTGTAAAACTGATAGAACTCAAACCTGTTGGTAAAAAAGACTATCAGTTGGTGAATCTCGGTATCGCAAACCTCCCTCCGGATACGATTGTGGACGGTGATATCATCAATACTGCGGCTGTGACGGATGCGATTAAGAGTATTCTTGCAAATCTCAAGCTTAAGACAAAGAATACGGCAACGGCGGTTTCCGGACATTCTGTGATCATGAAAAAGATAAATATGCCGGTGACGACCGACGAGGCGCTTGCCGAGTCTATACAATGGGAGGCCGAGCAGTATATACCGTTTAACATCAACGACGTTAACCTTGATTTTCAGGTTCTCGAACGATCGACAGCGGAAGGCCAGATGAGTGTTTTTCTTGTTGCCGCAAAAAAGGAACTCATCAACAACTATATAACGGCCATCGGCGAGGCCGGCTTGAACACCACCATTATCGATATCGGTGTTTTTGCGCTCCAGAACATGTTTGAGATCAATTATCCGGAGTACGTCAATGACACGGTCGTCATCGTCAACGTGGGTGCAAGCATTACCAACTTTAACGTGGTGAGCAAAGGTATTTCTATATTTGCGCGGGATCTGACACAATCCGGGGGAAATCAGATCACCGAGGAGATTCAGAAGGGACTGAATATATCCCGTGAAGAGGCGGAGAAAAGGAAAGTCGGTTCGAGCGGGACACCGGTCACTCCGGATGTGATGGAGATTATCAAATCGGCTTCCGATGGAATCTCTGCAGACATCCAGAGGTCCATAGATTTTTATTTATCCACGGGCGGAGAGAAGATCAGTAAAATCATGATCAGCGGAGGAACGGCAAAAACGCCTGAATTTCTGAACCTGATTGCCCAAAAAACAGGTTTACCTGTAGAACCCCTGAACCCATTCAAGAGTGTAGCGGTCAACACGAAGGTCTTTGATCCGAACTACATCAACGAGATAGCGCCGATTGTTTCGGTTGCCGTTGGCTTGGCCATACGGAAGGCGGGTAATTAACATGATAAAAATTAACTTACTCAAGCAGGCAAAAAAGGGTGTATCAAAAACAGAGCTGAACATCTATAAGCAGATGGCTCTCGGCGGAGTCCTGGTTGCGGTTGTCCTTGCTGTCGTTGTCTTTATGGAATTAGGCATTCGGAGCAAGATAGCGTCTGCACAGGCCTCTATTGCACAGTTGAATCAAAAACTGGTCCAACTCAATAAAGTGGTAACCGAGATTAACGATTTCAAGAAGATGAAAGACCAGATCAAGTCAAAACTCGATATCATTACCAACCTGGAGAAGAGCCGGACAGCGGAGGTGCATCTGATGGATGAGCTGTCAAAAGCGATTCCTTATGATCCGAGCAGTGTGTTGTCCAAGAAATTGTGGCTCGTATCACTGAAACAGCATGGTGATGTGATCGGCATGGACGGCGTTGCCCTTGACAACAGCACCTTGGCGCAGTTCATGGATAACCTTTCAAAGGATCCGTATTTCAGTAATGTTAATCTCTCCAAAACAGAACAGGTGAAGTCAAATGATCTTCTGCTCTATAAGTTTTCTCTGAACTGCAACTTTAATCCTATGCCGGGGAGCAGTGTAACCGCAACAACCCAAAAAGCTGTGAAATAATACAAGGAGTGGATTATGGATATCAATATAAACACATTGGCGAAACTCAACCTCCAGCAGAAGC
>JAJYYW010000127.1 GCA_021800575.1 bacterium | reverse complement strand
GGGATAATCGGAGGGCCGCCCGGTGGACATGTACGTTATGAGTGCCGGGCGTTTCTGACGATGAGGACAGCGTTGCGCTGGCCGAACCCGTCTTCGGTGTACAGTCTGGCGTGCGGATCAGACACTATGCGGCTGTTGTCAACCTGGTAGACATACTGGTAGATGCCCGGTTTCAGTCTGAGGGTAACGGTGAACAGGCCGTTTTTGGCCTTTTTCAGGTGCTCGGGCACAGCGCCCCATTTATTGAACGACCCTAATACCTGCACGGTTTGTGCGTCCGGCAGTGCAACACTGAGTTGTACCCTGACCATGCCGCCTGTTCTGTGTTCCAGCGTAAAGGCCCCGGCACCGGCCAGCACGACGATAAGCAGTGCCGCCGCAATCCGTAAAAAACGGCTCAGCGTCCGCGATCGCCGCTCTTCCCGTTCAAGAGCAGCCATGATCCTGTCGCTCATGTCCTGCGGCGCAGGTGTCCGGTGGTAGTGTTTCCCGGCAAGATCGAGCAGTGCCGACATAGTTTCATACTCTTCACGCAGCTGCCTGTTTTCGAGCAGCTCCTGTTCAAACGCCTGCCGCTGCCGGGGGTCGAGCTCATTGTCGATATATTGATGTATGCGTTTATCCATGGTGGCCTTCCTTAGAGAGACGTTCCTTGAGCAATTCCCGCGCCCTGAAAACCCTCATTTTAACCGCCTCGATCCGTATGGCAAGGATTGTGCTGATTTCTTCATACGACAACGATTCGACATGGCGGAGCAGGAACGCCTCCCGGTAGTGGGGAGGCAGTCCGCCGATCAGGCGCTGGAGCTGTTTGCCGAGCTCTTCATTCATCAGTATTTCCTCCGGTCCGTCTTCATGATAAGACTCCGGAGAACGTGTTTCGATACCGCTGTCCATGTCATCCAGTGAGACGACGCGCTGTTTTGTCCGGATCGTGTCCTTCGCCTTGTTGACGGCTATCGCGGTAAGCCAGGTGGAGAATTTTGAGCGTCCTTCAAACCGATGAAGGTAGTTCCATGCTTTGACGAAGGTTTCCTGGGTCACCTCTTCCGCAGCGGCCGGGTCCCGGGTAAACCTCAGTGCAATCGAATAGATGAGATCCTTGTAGCGCTCGATGATCAGCCTGAAGGCGTGTTTGTTGCCCTTCCTGCAGATCTCTATGATCTCGAAGTCCGACTGATCCTGCGTATGTTGCTGCTGTTCATTTTGCATACATGGTTCATGGAAATACTTCTTACTCCTTAGACTCCGAAGCAGCTGTTGCATAACCACGGTTGAGGATACCGGAAGGATTGTCCCGGAGAACCTGGTTAACCTTGACCGGGGAAAGCAGCGTTTCAAGCCGTTTCATGCCTTTTTTGAGGATAGGCCCGGCATGATGTATATCGTGTATGTCCGTGGCTATCACGTCAACGATACCTTTCTTCAGGAGGACGTGCGCCGCCTTCATAACATCGGCGCCATAAACCCCGATAAGACTGCCGAAGTTCATCTGCAGCAAGAAGCCGGCCTGTTTCAGAACAGTTGCCTTGTCCGGATTCTGAACGATGTCCATGTACCGTTCGACGTGCGCGATAATGCAGTGCAGTCCTGTTTTGTGCAGGGCATCGATGTGGTGGGAGGTCTCGCCGATGAAGGGTATTTCCACGAGGAATGTCTCTGAATTGCCGAGCGGGATAAAATAGTCGGGGTTCTTAATCTCCAACGATGCATCGAAATAGTTTTCCGCTCCGGTATTGATGGTATACCCGATGTGCTGTTGTTCGAGCGTTTCTCCGATGATCCGTATTTTTTCCCTGCTCTTTGACAGGAGCAGGATGTTGTCGTTGCCCGGAATGTTGTGCGGTGTGGCACACGAGGCAGAAAAGCCGGCATCCGCCAATGCCTTGATCATGTTGATGGTTTCTTCGAGGCTGCCGGAACCGTCGTCCGTTTCATACAGTATATGGGAGTGAAGGTCTGTATATCCTTTGTCCATACGTATCCTTGACCACTCGACCCTCCGTCATCGCATGGTTCTTGCCGCACGCTGCGGCATACCAGCGTATGCGGCTGCCGGTTTTTATGGTCGGTTATCCAATAAGGTACCTGTAAAACTTTGCAAGGTATTCCTTTATCTTTACGAGTTTACTCTCCTGTTTTTTCTCATGGTAGTATTTGTCATAGTGATAATAGTAATAGTAATGCCCGTATCTGCCGACAGTCATGCTGATCTTGTTTAAGATGACGCCGTACACATTTGTTTTGGTATTGTTCAGCAGGGACTCCGACCGTGTTACGGCCTCGATGGTTGTTTTACCGAGTTCGACCACGATGAATGCACCGTCTACCTTTGATCCGAGGATCGCGGGGTCTGTGACCGGCAGAATGGGTGCCGTATCAAAGATAATGTAGCTGTAATGCTTTTTGAGCTCCTTGATCAGAGCATCGACCTTCGATTTATTGAGCAGTTCCGAAGGGTTCGGCGGAATAATTCCCACGGTGATAACGTCGAGGTTTCTGGTTTTTGTATGTTTGATCACGTCATTCAACGGCATATCGGAGGCCAGATAATTCGTTATCCCGGGCTCCTGCTCAAGGTCAAAGAGGGTATGGATGACCGGCTTTCTGAAATCGGCGTCAATCAGGATGGTGGGCATGTCCGCATAGGCAAGGGTTATGGCTATGTTCGCGGCGGTCGTCGATTTTCCTTCACCGGGCCCCGAGGAGGTTATCAGGAAGCATTTGTTCTTATTTTCCAGATCGGCAAGCTGTATGTTGGTTCTGAGTGACCGGTATGCTTCGGTGACCGTGGACTTGAGATCCTCGACCGTGATGAGCTCCCGTTTCGGGTGGCCGTTGGCTTCGCGGTGCGGAAGCTGGGGGATGATACCGAAGATGGGCAGGGTGAGTCTTCTGCGTGCGTCTTCCACGGTTTTGAGCGATGTGTCTGTATATTCCGTGTAAAATGCAAAGATCAGCGAAAGGATGAAGCCGAGAAGGAAACTCACGAGTGCATTCTTTCCTTTCTGGGGCTCAATGGGGGTACGGGAGGGAATTGCCTTGTCGATGATCCGGATGTTTGCAACGGTGGCTGCCTTGGATATCCGGGCCTCTTCGTGTTTCTTCAGCAGGAAATCATACAATTCCTCATTGACGACTAAGTCCCTCTCAAGGTGGGCATAGTCCCTCATGGTCTTCGGCAGATTGGACAGGCTCTTGTGATATGCAGTCTCGGTCAGCGTGACATTTTTCTTCTGGATGTTTAACTGGTTCACCATACTGCCTATGAGCTCTTTGATCTTCTGTTTCGACGCGGCTATCTGAGTGTTTAAATCTACGACTGCCGGATATTTTTCCGTATATTCTTCAAGCATCGACTTCTTTTGTATCTCGAGCTTTGCAAGCTCCTGTACCATTGATCCAAGCACAGGGTCCGACCCGCTGATAAGATAGTCCTGAATATTCGCTCCGGGTTTTACGAGCATGTCCTTCAATGAGTTTGCATCCATTATCTTGAGGGCTATATCAAGTTTGGTCCTCTCAAGGTCCGAGATCCTCTGTATAGCTGCCGTGGTCTCGGCTGAGAAAGATAAAACGCCATGTTGCCGTTTGAACTCGTCCATGACTTTTTCCGAATGGTCGAGGTTGTTGTTGGTAATCTTGAGCTGGGCTGATATAAAGTCCAGGGCCTGGGACGCCTCCTGGCTCATGCGCTGGACGCTCAGCTCGATATAAGCTTTGATGAGCTCGTTCGTGATGAGACTCGCCAGATAAGGGTCCCTGTTCTTGCAGCTCACCTTGAGAATGTTGGTCATTTCCCCCATTTCTTCGATCGAGGTGTTTTCCCGGATATCCCTGACCGCATTCTCGAAACTGCCCCTTTCGACGGTGACCGAATCGCCGCGAGATACGTTGCCGGCCCGTCTCAGGTACAACGAGAGCACCGAGGACGTGAACGGGACCCCGACGGTCCCGGAGCCGATGTCATGGTTGTCCACGAAGACCGTGTATGCTGTTTTGCCCGTAAAAAGGATCGTAAACCGGTCGATGGTACTCCCGTCGGCCGGCCGTACCTTGTAGAGGCGTATACTCGAAGCAGTCGGCTCCGATGTGATGTGATATTCGAGCCCTAGCTTTTCCGCTGCGAGCGCTGCAACGGACCTGCTCTGCGCTATCAGCTTTTCCGAGGATGTCCTGTTCCACCATTGCATGACGATGATGTCGCTGAGCAGGTTGTTCCTGGACAAGGGCTCTTCTATGTAGATGGTGGA
Organism: bacterium; assembly: GCA_021800575.1. Lineage (GTDB taxonomy): Bacteria > JAMCPX01 > JAMCPX01 > JAMCPX01 > JAMCPX01 > JAJYLM01. Next base: position 946 of record JAJYYW010000127.1, on the reverse strand, counting down.
GGCCGACTGGTAGACCGGTGTCCTCAGGAACGTGTAGATCATGCCGCTGATGAAGAACACGGCGGTTATCAGTACAATGAGCTTCCATTTTCTCCGCAGCAGGAGAATGTATTCGACGAGTTCCGGCGATGTGGTGAGCGATGTATTGTCTGCCATCAGGGTTGCCTCAGAAGCTGTCGCAGCAGAAGATAATTGGTGGCGATGGATAACGGCTGGGCAAGGAGCACGTTGAGCGTCGGCTGTATCTGATCCAGAATATCGTTCCACGAGGCAAGGGCGCTCTTGGGCACGAACACGATGTCCCCGGCGTACAGCTCGACGCCCTGCGGGGCACTCGGCTTTTCGCCGTGGAGCATGCCGTCGACATTCACGGTGTAGACGTCCGGATGTATCAGTCCTCCGCGTATAACCTTTACATCGTCTCGCAGGGCCCCGAGCCTGAATCCCCCCGCGAGGCTTATCGCCTGCATGATGGAGACCGGTGCTCCGGTAACCGGTATGACGACCGGCTTATCGACCCTGCCCAGGACGATAATGTTCTGGTCTGCGGCGCTCGGAACATAGATGACGTCCTTGTTCTGGAGCACGGGATCGTTGTACTGGTTGCCATTGCGCAGGTAATCGTAGACGTTCACGATGGTGGAGTGGCCCTTCCTGATGAGATACACGCTGGAAAGGTTTGCCTGGCCGGACTGGGCTGTCTGTCCGCCGGCGAGTGCAAGTGCGGTAACGATGTCCGTCCCGCCCATGATAGGATAGATACCGGGCTTCTGGACGGAACCGAGCAGCAGGACAAGCCTGCTGGAGTATTCTTTCACCTCGACGTCGATGAACGGGTGCCGTATGTATGCGCTCAGCGACCGGGTGAGCTTTTCCTTGAGTTGTTCAACAGTCAATCCCTGCGCCTCGATACCGCCGATGAGCGGCAGATAGATCTTGCCGTCTT
>JAJYYW010000126.1 GCA_021800575.1 bacterium | reverse complement strand
ATTCTGAAGAGGTTTTATCCCCTGTACAGTTTTATTATTATCTTATACTCTGAGCCCGGGGATCGCCCAGGTCAGAGGAGTAATTCTGCTGACAACTGCCTCAGACTGTGATAGAAAAATGATTCAAGGGAGGTGGTGTAGCTATGAACAGACGTAAACTCTTTTTGAGCCTGCTTGAAGCCATGATCCAGAAACCGGATATGCCCGACAGCGTCAAACAACAATCACTCGCCAAGCTTGAGACCTATCTGAAAGATGCCCCGTTCATTGTCAAGTTTGTATTTACGTTTTTATTGTATACGGTCGAATACCTGCCTGTGTTTACCAGATTTTCGAGACTATCTACCATGGATGTGGAATCGCGGGCCGGATATATCGCGGGACTCCATGGCAGGATCGGCGGCAGTATCCTGATGGTACTGAAGCTCTTTGTAACACTCTCCTACTACTCTGTTGACAATATCGAACGCGGGCTCGGGTTCACACGCCACTGTGAAAATATACGAGGAAGGGTAAAAAAGCCTGCCTTTATCGATGGTGCCCGGGCAGATAAGGATGTTACCATAGACGCTGATGTCTGCATTATCGGCTCCGGAGCGGGCGGTGCTGCCGCGGCGTATGCAGCTGCAAAATCCGGCATGAAAACGGTCATCCTTGAAGAGGGGAGGTACCTGACCGGAGAAGATTTTACCCAGAAACCGGTTGAAGCATTAAGCAACCTGTACCGGGACCACGGTTTTATAACGTCCCTTGGTACGCCGCCAATTATCATCCCGCTCGGCAGATCGGTCGGAGGCACGACGACCATCAATTCCGGTACCTGTTACCGGATGCCGCCGTCTGTTGTGAAAGACTGGCATGACCGGTACGGCATACCGTGGATGACCGATGGTGAGTATGCGCGGCTTGCCTCGTTTGTGGAACAGGAAATCCATGTCGAACCGGTGCCCGAAAGGATTTTCGGCAAAAACAGCGGACTTTTCAGACAGGGAACACAAGCTCTGGGGCTTTCCGGTGCTCCTATCCCGAGGAATGCTCTCGAGTGCGACGGATGCGCATTCTGCGCATTCGGCTGTCCGCGGGATGCAAAGTACGGTACCATGCTTAATTTTATTCCCGATGCAATTCGGCAGGGGGCAACGCTGTATTCGAACACAAAAGCACTCAGGCCCATCATGAGGAACAACCATGTAGAAGGTCTGCAAGGTGTTTTCGTCGATGCCCACGGGAGACCCCTGTCGAAACATATGACCGTCAAAACAAAGCGGGTGGTTGTCGCGGCAGGTGCGATCTACACCCCTGTCTTCCTGAAAAAAAACGGGTTAAAGCACCCGCGTATCGGCAGAAATCTGCACATCCATCCCGCAGCCCGGGTGTCCGCCTTATTTCATGAACGGGTGGACGGGTGGGTCGGAGTGCCACAGGGCTATAATATTCATCACTATGTGGACGAAGGCATCTTCATACAGGGACAGTTTGTTCCCCCGTCGGTACTGTCCCAGTCCATCCCTTTTTCAGGGAAGCCGCATACAGATCTCATGGAGAAATATGCCTATCTAGGCTCCTTCGGGGCACTCATATCGGATACTGGTGCGGGCAGGGTTGTGCCGGGTGTAGGCCGGATGTCCAGTCCTGTCATCCTGTATAATCTTTCAAGCGATGATCACAGGAAAATGGTAAAATCCATAGCGATAACGGCAAAGGTCTGGTTTGCAGCGGGGGCTACGGAGGTTCATACTCAGATAGCCGTCAAACCCGTTATCCGCAGTGCACAGGAAGCCGATGCACTTTTGGATAAATTGCCGCCAGCATGGTCGCTCGAGCTGATGGCGTTTCATCCCATGGGCACTGCCATGATGGGCGGTGATGAGAGGGAGGCGGTGGTAAAACCGGATGGTGAGACATACGAAGTTAAAGGCCTCTACGTCGCAGATGCTTCTCTGTTTCCAACGTCGACACGGCTCAATCCCCAGATCACGATCATGAGCATGGCAACCAAGATTGGCGAGGGAATCGGCACGGAATTATAACGTATTGATGAGCATCTTCAACGTCTTGACGTCCGGCTGGTGCGGGTTCAGACGATACGACAGTTCGAAGTATCTTTTTGCCGCCGCGGGGTTGTTGTAGATCTTCAGGTACAACGCACCGACAGCCCTGCATGCCATGTACTGCTCCGGTGCCTTTATACCTGCCATGCGTTTGAGCAGCGGAAAGGCCTCTTGATAGCGGCCCTGGTCCACGTACATCATTCCCAGGTTCCAGAGGGCTGGAACAAAAGCATCATCGTATTTGAGTGCAAGCCTGTAATCCTGTTCTGCCGTCTGCGGCTGACCATGATTTTTATAGTAGACCCCGATATTGTTCCGGGCAACCGCACTGTGCGGCTGGAGTTTGAGTGTATAGCTCCACAACGAATAGGTATCTGCCCAGTGCAGGGACTGGCGGTAGGAAAGGAAGGCGAGGAGGATTGCGACGGAGAGATACAGCGCACGGGCGAAATGCTTTTGTGCCGCATGACGGTACAGCCATGATGCCCAGCGTCCGGCGATAAGAAATATACCGAAAGCCGCTTCGTACATGTAGCGGTCTGCCATTTTTGTCGGCAGGGGAATGATGTTGCTGACCGGGACAAAGTTTGCGAAAAACCACGCCAGGCCGAAAAGCACCAGCCATTCTTTTCTTCGATACGAATGCACGATCCAAACCACGAGGAGCGCAAGGAACAGCAGCGATGCGATGATCAGTACTGTGTCGGCAAGGGAAGGGTCCGTGTAAACAGGGACAAGGTCGAACGGAAGCACAAGCTTTCTGCTATAGATAAAAAGGGCCTCGGGGACGAACACGACGGTCCACAGCAACCCGAAGTTGTCGACGAACGCGGTTCGGCCTTTGTGATAGTACCACAGGGTATACGGTACGTAGATAAGGAGCACGCCGGCATACGGCAGCACTTTTTTCAGGGTCTTTTCCCATGAACTCTTATTGATCAGCAGTTCGTATGCAACCAGCACGCCGGGGATGGTGACGCCCTGGAACTTACTCAAGAGGGCAAGGATGAAACACGCAAATGATGCCACGTGCCATACGGTTACAGGCGTCCGGGCCGGCGACGGTATCCCGGGACCGACCGGTCCGTTATCCTTACCCTGTGCGACACGGGACGGATCCCCGGAAACGACCTTGTTCCGTCCCGGCGATGACTTCATGTAGGACATGAACCACAGGAGGTAAAACAGCATGAGCAGCAGGTCTTTTCTCCCGGAGAGCCATGACACGTTTTCTGTCATCAGGGGATGGACCGCGAACAGCAGTGCGGTAAAAAAAGCGGTTACCAGCGGAGGGCTCTGCGCTGCCTCCGCATCTTCACCACCCTGATCCGGCACTCCCGTGCGGCGCAACAGCATGCTGACGGCGAAAAAAATAAGCACAACATTGATCATATCCAGCAGCACATTATCCAGGTGGAATCCCTGCGGGAAATCTTTGCCGTAGAAATGCCATTCGAGCATGTAGGTAAGATCGGTAGCGGGAAAATATTCAAAGTAATACTGCCCCCGGAATATGCCGAAGGGATTGAACAGATGAGCGACCGATGCAGGGGTCAAGTGCTGTATCCTGGGCTTGTTGAGAACATCCTTATCATCATCCCAGCCTATGAAGCCGTAGCGTGCGGTGTGTGCATAGACGGACGCAACGGCGGCGATCAAAACAACGACATACAGCCATGTTTTTGAGCGGGACATGGACAAAGAGTACAACAAGATTCAGAACCTGTAAACCATGTGTGCCGGGGTATGGTGTTGGGTACTGGAAAGCCCCGGTTTATCCGTTGGATCTTTTCATTGCCGTACATGCCGGCAGGAAAGCACGTACGAACCGACCGCGAAAAAGATTAAAAGGAACAGTGTCGTAATGGAAATGATCAGTCCTGCACGAAACATACGGGGCTGGTAGCTGAAGCGTATCGTGTAATGGCCCTTGGGGAGCTCTATACCCTGGAACAGGTAGTTTGCCGGGTATATGGGAACCGGAGTGTTGTTCCTGTAGGCATGCCAGCCCGGATAGCGGGGTTCGTTGAGGACCATGAACCCGCGCGCCAGTGCCTGTACATGAAATCCGTACTCTCCGGGTCTGCGGAGTGTTTCCCTGAGCCGTATCTGCGCTGGTGTATAACGGTGCTCAATCCCGATACCCTGGACAACAGGAACCCTGAGATTTCCAGGTGTTGCGTGGGCGAGCAGGTGCAGTGCTGTTGATCCATTCTGAGCAGGTATGACCCCCTGCGCAAGATAATACACCGGCAATGCGAGGGGATTTTGCCACAGGGAGAGGTTTTTATAGGTGCCGGTCAGGGTGAAAAAGGTGCCCTGACCGTTGGGGTCAAGCCCTCTGGGAAAGACAAAGTATCGTATGCCCGCGATGCCCGCGATGACCGGCGACGGCCGGTCAGGCCAGATTGTCAAACCTGATGATCCGATGTCCGCGTGTTCATGGGGAAACAGAAGGTAGAGAAATCTCTGGTATTGAAATGATGCAATCATATCGTATCCCCTGAAATCCCTGAGGTGGTATACCATGGCCGTGTCAGGCGGCATGATGCTGTCTGACGCGTACATTGAGTAGTCTTTGGTATCCATGGTCTTCAATGCATGGATAATCGGGGTATTCGGATAGAAATCCCTATTCGGTACGTCCGGATTATATCCGATACCGAAAACAAAAAGATCGGTTACACTTAGAACGATAAGCCCGGCCGCAGCGGTCCGTCCCTGCAGCCGTCCCCGGTATGTCCCGAGTATAAACCATCCGGCAGCCGTGATGAACAGTGCGCTCAGGAGTATCTGGAGGCCATTAAAGACGGGGGTGCTGAGCGGGCTGCTGAAGCGGGTTATCCAGTATACGGCGCCTGCTGCAGCGCAAACGATAACGAGGATAAATACGGCTTTTAAAGAGCGCCTGACAGCGGATGCAGGCAGGCGTCGGATCAGCAGGTCAAGGCCGAAGGCGCTGAGCGCACTGACGCCGCATTCCGCAAGGATGAGGTATCTGAAAGCACCGCCCGCACGAATGACCGGCAGCAGGGCAAGCCACCGCATACCGGGCATGCCGTATGCGATGCCCAATCCAAACACGATCATGACCCAGAATGGCAATAACCGTTTATAATCCAATTTGAGGCGGGCCAGGGTGATCAGTTCGAGCAGAAGCGGCG
>JAJYYW010000125.1 GCA_021800575.1 bacterium | reverse complement strand
GAGGTCTTCCTTAATGTTGATGCCGTTCAGCAGAGGAATGGCGGATGAACAGCCGATGCCTCCCTTTTTATAGTTAATGGTGGCGGGGACACTTACCCCGATTGCAGTGATGTCGTCTGAAGATACCCCGCCTTTATCCAGCAAAGTATAAAACCCGTTCTTCAGCAATTCGAGGAGCTGATCCGGTTTCAGAATTTTAGGCAAGGTTAGGTTGTAGTTTACCGGTTGCTTTATGTCCTCGTCTGCTATCCTGAATCTGACTTGTTGCTGCGTTATTTCGATGCCCGTAAAATAGTTCGCCATGTATACAATATATAATATAATTATTAATAATTCAATAAAAAAATTGGAATATCCTTTTATATCAATATATTGCGATCCAGCTCTCATTTTTGAAAGGCTGGGACGAAGTGTAAGAAAAGAGATTTTACTTGACACCAAATAATATATTCTGTATATTGTATACAAGATAGAAGACTGACAGACGAGGATAGAAAGAAAGGAGGAATAATGGAAAACGAAAGTAAAAAATCGGGCACACCGTTGCTTGATGAACTGGAAAAGGGTAAATGGCCGAGTTTTGTCCGAGAAATCAAGAAGATGGCCGAGAAAAACCCGAGAGCCAAGGATTTGCTGGGGCAGCTCGAGTTGTCGTATGTGGATAAAGTCACCCACTGGAAACACGGCGGTCTTGTCGGTGTACGGGGATATGGTGGCGGGGTTATCGGTAGATACTCGGATTCGCCGGATAAATTCCCGAATGTCGCACATTTCCATACCATGCGTATCAATCAGCCATCCGGCTGGTTTTACACAAGTAAGGCTTTAAGAGAGGTATGCGATATATGGGAACAGCATGGTTCCGGGCTGACAAACATGCACGGATCGACAGGTGATATGGTATTGCTTGGAACATCCACTGAAAACCTGGAACCTATATTTAATAAGTTAACGAACAAAGGATGGGATCTTGGAGGATCAGGCTCGGTTTTAAGGACACCAAGCTGCTGTGTGGGTCCTGCACGCTGTGAATTTGCCTGCTATGACACCCTTGCGTTGACCTATGACCTGACCCAGGAATACCAGGACGTTCTGCACAGACCGCAGTTCCCGTATAAATGGAAATTCAAGATGTCCGGGTGTCCCAATGATTGCGTTGCAAGCGTTGCCCGTGCGGATATGTCTATCATCGGTATTTGGAAAGACGATATCCAGGTCGACCAGGCGGCAGTGCGCGAGTACGCAAAAAACGGTGTCGATGTACAGGAAGAGATATGCGATCTCTGTCCGGCAAAGTGCATGTCATGGGACGGTAAGGATCTCAAGATTATGAACAAATGGTGCAACAAGTGTATGCACTGTATCAACGCTATGCCCAAGGCACTGCGGCCGGGCAAAGAGCGGGGTGCAGCGATCCTGATAGGAGCAAAGGCCCCCATACTGCAGGGAGCGCAGATGTCATCGGTCCTTATTCCGTTCATGAAGATGGAACCTCCGTACAAAGAGCTGAAAGACCTTGTCGACAAGATATGGGATTTCTGGGGAGAGTACGGAAAGAACAGGGAGCGGATCGGAGAGCTGATACAGCGGGTAGGTATGGGACAATTCCTTGAGGCAATAGAAATTGAACCAAAGCCGCAGATGGTTGCTAATCCAAGAACAAATCCATTCATCTTCTACGAAGAGTACTTCGAAGAAGAAGGTGAAGAAAAATAGTATAAGGAGGAAAACACGATGGAATCAGTACAGGCAGAAAAAAGAAAAACGGATATCGGTCCACCGAAATATGAACAATTTTTACATCCGGTTATCAAGAAAAATTATGGGACGTGGAAGTATCATGAGATAGTAAAGCCGGGTGTGCTCGTTCACGTATCTGAGACCGGAGACAAGATATATACTGTCCGTATGGGGTCCCCAAGACTGATCAATATAGATACAATTAGGATGCTCTGTGATCTGGCAGATAAATACTGTGACGGCTATCTCAGGTTCACCAGCAGACATAATGTTGAGTTTCTGCTGAAGGATCAAAGCAAGATAGACCCTCTTATCAAAGAGATTGAGGCAAACGGTTATCCTGTGGGAGGTACAGGGAAGAGCATCACAAACATAGTTCACACGCAGGGATGGGTGCACTGTCATACACCCGCTACAGATGCCTCCGGCATTGTGAAAGCGGTGATGGATGAGCTTTATGATCAATTCACGAATATGAAATTGCCCGCAAAATTAAGGATCTCCCTTGCCTGTTGTTTAAACATGTGTGGTGCAGTTCACTGCTCAGATATTGCAATCCTTGGTGTTCACAGAAGGCCGCCAAAGATACTGCCAAATCTTGCCAAGCTGTGTGAGGTTCCTACAACGGTTGCAGCCTGTCCTACGGGCGCTATTGCACCGGCAGTCGTTGACGGTGTTCAGACGGTTGAGGTCAATGAAGAAAAATGTATGTTTTGCGGCAACTGCTACACGATGTGTCCTGCGATGCCTCTGGCCAATGCATTAAACGATGGTGTGTCCATATGGGTTGGAGGGAAGGTTTCCAACGCACGGCATGCACCTATGTTTTCAAAGCTCGCTATACCGTATATACCGAACAATCCGCCGAGATGGCCCGAGGTCGTCAGTGCGGTCAAGAACATCGTCGAGGTTTATGCAAAGGACGCAAAGAAGTACGAGCGGCTGGGTGAATGGATCGAAAGGATCGGATGGCCCAGGTTCTTCGACATGACGGGGATAGAATTTACCAAGTACCATATCGATGACTACAGATTTGCTGCGACAACGTTTAACACGTCAACCCATTTTACCTTATAAGGGGGTGATCCTATGGCAGATTCAGGCGTTGTACCAATGGATGAATTAGAGAACGAGATCTTCAAAATGGTCCAGGAAGACATGGGAAAGAAACAGCTGAAGGCAAAGGATATAACGAACGCTATGATCCAGAAATTCGGCTAGGACAAGTGTTCGAAGGAGTCGTGCAAGGAGGCAATCAGGACGCTTATCGATTCAGGCAAACTCGTCTACGGATATTTTGGAGGCAGTAGTTCCATTCAGGTTCCCCATAAGGAAGGAGCAGAACCTGACAAGTAAGAAGCACGAGCTGCAGAAAAGAGGATATCATTATGCCGGAACTCAAGGTAGTTAAGAAGAAAAAAGGATTAAGGCTCGGTGGAGGAGATACATCCGAATCAATCGGCGGGTCGTCGCTGCGACCGCGGTACACGCCCAAGGATCCGCCGTGCTCCGTCTCATGTCCCATTGGAACGAAGATCAGGGAATACATGACTATGATCAAGGACGGCGAGAGCTTTGAACGGATCTGGGAGCATGTTACCGATTTCAACCCCCTGCCAGCTGTAACGGGAAGGGTGTGCCCGCATCCCTGCGAAGGCGGCTGCAACAGGGAACAGGTCGACGGGTCTGTCGGCGTGAATGATATCGAGCGGTTTATCGGAACCTACGGTATAGACCATAAACTGCAGCACAAGAAGATTGCGGATCAGAGTTTTTCGGAACCGTTGGCAGTGATAGGTGCAGGACCGGCAGGTATAGCCTGTGCCTATCACCTTGCACGCCGCGGGTATGCGGTGACCATATTCGAGGCAAAGGAAAAAACGGGCGGTATGCTTCGTTACGGCATACCGCGGTACCGGCTGCCGGATGAAATCATCGATGCAGAGTACAATTCCATCATCCGGGATCTCGGCATTACTCTGAAAACAGGAGTGAAGGTCGGCAGGGATATTGCGTTTGACGATATCAAAAAACAGTTCCGGGCAGTTTATGTGGCAATCGGTGCCCAAAAGGGCAGCACGCTGAACGTTCCCGGTGAAGATGCAGCCAATGTTCTCACCGGCGTTGATTTTCTTGAACGCATAAGCTCCGGAAAAAAGGTCGATATCGGCAATAAAGTCTGCGTGATCGGCGGCGGTGATACGGCCATAGATGCAGCCCGGGTATCACGACGGCTTGGTGCCGATGTCACCATACTGTACCGGAGAACGATCAACGAAATGCCGGCCATCAAATCGGAGATAGAGGAAGCAGCAGAAGAAGGTATTCATTTCGAGTTTTTGACAGCACCGGCTGAGATCGTCAAAAACGGTGGCACAGCGACCGGCATTAAGTGTATCAGGATGGAGCTTGGCGCGCCGGATGCAAGCGGCAGGGCACGTCCCATCCCTATAAAAGGATCGGAATTTGTTGTTGAGGCAACCGCGGTCATAACGGCGGTGAGTCAGATCGTTGATTTTACGGGTCTTGAAAGATTCAGGAACGAACGCGGATGGATAGACATAAATGACCATTATGAGACAACCGAAAAAGATGTGTATGCTGGCGGTGATGTTACCCAGGAACTTGATATCGCTGCAACGGCGATAGGGCTGGGCAGAAAAGCGGCACTCGCCATTGACAACTATCTCAGGGGCAGGGAAGAAACAAAAGAACTGCCGCTGCCGGTCATATCATACAAACAGATGAATCTCGGGTATTACGAACGGCTTCCCAAGGTAAAAAAGCAGCTGGTACCCGTAGCAGAACGAATCAATAATTTTAAAGAAATAAGTTATACAATCACGGAAGAACAGCTGCGTGCAGAAGCGAAACGGTGTATGAGCTGCGGACAGTGCTTCTCGTGCGAGCGCTGCTGGATGTTCTGCCAGTATAATGCAGTCGTTAAACCGGCGGTAAAAACCGATCCCTACAAGTTTAAGCTCGAATTTTGTATAGGGTGCAAGAAGTGCGCAGAGCAGTGCCCGTGCGGATATATTGATATGGTTTAGACCATGCTGTGGAATGTACCCAGAATCGTTGTATCCGGACTGGCCGGCGGCAGTGGCAAAACCTTGGTCACCACCGGTATTATTACAGCCTTGAAAAAACGGGGAATGGATGTTTTTCCCTTTAAAAAAGGTCCGGATTACATTGACGCTGCATGGCTGTCTTCGGCCGCGCACAAGCCCTGTTACAATCTTGATACCTTTCTCATGGGCGAAAACGCTGTGCGCAGCTCATTCGGACACCACCTCGGGATTGATGAGGTATGCAGGTACTGTAACGAGCCGTCGTGCTCGAAATGTATGCACGTCAAGGAGTTCCTCAATAAGAAGATAGCCGTTGTAGAAGGTAACCGAGGACTCTATGACGGGATGGATGATAACGGTACCTACAGTACTGCAGAACTCGCAAAACTGATCAAGGCGCCGGTGATTCTCATCGTGGACAGTACCAAGGCGACCCGTACGCTTGCAGCAGAGGTCCTCGGATGTCAGAAAATGGATGTTACGGTCCCGC
>JAJYYW010000124.1 GCA_021800575.1 bacterium | reverse complement strand
CGGGATTGTCATCCCGGACCCGACGACCGTGAATTACGTCAACCCGAGGGTAAAACGCGCCTACACGGTCTATGCATCGGATGCGGACGCACGGTATGAGCACGTGTACGAATTCGATCTTTCCAACCTGAAACCCCAGGTAGCGTTCCCGCACCTGCCCGAAAACACCAAGAACATAGACGAGGTCGGAAAAATAGATATTGATCAGGCATTCGTGGGGTCATGCACCAATGGCTGGATCGAGGACCTGCGCATAGCCGCATCCATCGTCAGAGGCAGGAAGGTGAATTCGAACCTCAGGATGATCGTTATACCGGCGACCCCGCAGATCTACCGGCAGGCGTTGAAGGAAGGTCTCATCGAAACCTTTGTGGAGGCCGGTGCCGTATTCAGTACACCGACCTGCGGACCTTGTCTTGGCGGCCATATGGGCGTCCTCGCACCGGGTGAACGGGCGGTCGCGACAACGAACAGGAATTTCAAGGGCAGAATGGGTGACCTGAAAAGCGAGGTGTATCTTGCCAACCCGGCGATTGTTGCCGCTTCGGCTGTCCTCGGCAGGATCGGCTCTCCCGAGGAACTGGGAATAAAGGCAAATGGATAGTGAAAGAAGGATGCACATGGAAAAAAATAATAATCATGAGGAGATACTATGATAATACGGGGCAATGCACATGTATTTGGCAACGATATAGACACGGACGTCATTATCCCTGCACGCTACCTCAACACCTTTGATCACGACGAGCTTGCGAAGCATGCCATGGAGGGGGTTGAGACGGATTTTTACAAAAAGGTGGCAAAGGGCGATATCATCGTAGGCGGATCGAACTTCGGCAGCGGTTCTTCGCGAGAACACGCACCCATTGCTATCATGGCAACCGGTATTTCCCTCGTCATAGCGCGGAGCTTTGCACGGATATTCTACCGGAATTCGTTCAACATAGGGTTACCCCTGCTCGAAGTCGAAGGAGATATCGACCGTATAAAAACAGGTACACCGCTTGAGGTTAATCTTGACACAGGGCTCATAAAAGAGCTTTTAACTAATAAGGTTTACAACGCTGCACCCATTCCTGCGTTTATGCAGGAACTGCTCAGCGCAGGAGGATTGATGAACTATATGGAAAAGAGGATGCACCAGGGATGAAACGCCGGCATTCTGCTCTCATGCGGCGGTTACGCGGGTCACGGTGAATAACAGGATTGCGAAAATCGATACGAGGGAGAGTTGACGAGATGAAGAAGAGGATTGTTGTTTTTCCGGGAGATGGAATAGGACCGGAGGTCGTTGAACAGGCGAAGAAAGTGCTGACGAAGGTGGCGGAATCGGGTAACTTCAAGCTCGATATGCAGGAGTTTCCCATCGGCGGTGCGAGCATAGACATTTACGGAGTACCGTTGAAAGAAGAGTACCTGAAGGCAGCGAAGAAGGCCGACGCTGTGCTGCTGGGTGCGGTCGGAGGCCCGAAGTGGGATGTTGTAGAGCCATCGATCCGGCCGGAAAAGGCCCTGCTGGCCCTGCGGGAAGGATTGAAAACATACGCTAACCTGCGGCCGGCAAAGCCGTATGCTGCGTTGCTCAAGGCATCCACGCTGAAACCGGAGGTTGTCGCCAATGTAGACATCCTCGTCGTCCGTGAGCTGACCGGTGGTATCTACTTCGGCAGGCCGCGGGGTATAAAAGAAAATAAAAAGGGCTACAACACGCTGGTCTATTCGCGCAAGGAGATCGAACGGATCGCGAGGAGGGCCTTTGATGCCGCCATGCTGAGAAAGAAACACGTCACCAGCGTCGATAAGGCGAACATACTGGAAACCTCGATGTTCTGGAGACAGATCGTGAAAGAGGTTGCTGCCGATTATCCGAAGGTCAGGCTCGATCACATGTATGTCGACAATTGTGCCATGCAGATCATCAGGAATCCCGGGCAGTTCGACGTCATTCTTACGGACAATATGTTCGGTGACATCCTGAGCGACGAGGCGTCCATGCTTACCGGCTCGCTTGGTATGCTCCCCTCGGCGAGCATCGGTGATAAAAAAGGACTCTACGAGCCGATCCACGGCTCGGCCCCGGACATCGCAGGCAAGGGTATTGCAAACCCCATTGCAACGATTGCGTCCGTGGCGATGATGTTCCGGTATTCATTCAACAGAAACGAAATCTCTGATATGATTGAAAATGCAATACAAAAGGTACTCGACGCCGGTTTCCGAACAAAAGACATAGACGATGGTACAGGAAGGCTGGTATCGACACAGGAAATGGGCGAGGAGATTGTGAAAAGGATAGAATGAAGAAATTAAAGATCTCTCTTTGTCATTCCCACGAAAGTGGGAATCCAGATGTTGTTTTTTTGAAAGAAATAAAATAAAAATAACAAATAAAGACTTGGATTCCCGTTTACACGGGAATGACAGAAATAAGATCCTACATGCTGACTTTTATAAAGACAAACAGGTTAAAAGAGTAAAAATAGATTACAATCAAATAAAAGGAGTTAAGGAAATGGGTGGTAAAAGTTATTCCGTTGCCATTGCAGGTGCGACCGGAGCAGTGGGTAACGTGATGCTGCAGTTGCTCGAGGAACGCAAATTTCCGGTCAGGGAATTAAAATTACTTGCCTCAAGCAGGTCAAAAGGCAAGACGATGAGCTTCAAGGGAGTATCTGTGCCTGTGGAAGAACTGGGACCGAAGTCATTCACCGGCGTCGAGGTGGCCCTTTTTTCAGCCGGTGCCTCGAGGAGCAAGGAGTTTGCCAAAAATGCAGTTGATGCAGGCGCTGTGGTAATAGACAACAGCTCGGCATTCAGAATGGATCCGGATATTCCTCTTGTGGTACCCGAGATAAACCCTGACGCGATCAGGCAGTACAAGAAAACAGGCATCATCGCAAATCCGAATTGTACGACAATCGTGACGCTTATGGGGGCTGCGCCCCTGCACAAGTACGGCACAATAAAACGCATGGTAGCCACGAGCTATCAGGCTGTTTCCGGCGCCGGTGCAAAGGCGATGGCCGAGCTTGAAGCACAGGTACGGGCGTGGGCAAAGGGAGAACCCCTCAAGGTCGAGGTGTTCCCGTACCAGATTGCGTTCAACGTACTGCCGCATATTGATGTTTTTCTCGAAAACGGGTATACAAAAGAAGAGATGAAGCTTATCAACGAGTCACGGAAAATATTGAACGATCAGGCCATACAGGTATCGCCCACAACCGTCAGGGTGCCGGTTTTCAGGGCGCATTCGGTCGCTGTAAATATCCAGACCGAGAAGAAGATAACCAGGGAAAAGGCCAGGGAGCTGATCAATGCATTCCCCGGGGTGCAGGTGGAAGACGATCCTGAGCACAAAAAATATCCGATGCCTCTGTTCATAGCAGGGCAGGACGACTGTTTCGTCGGCAGGATACGCGAAGATGATTCTGTTGAAAACGGCCTGAATTTCTGGGTCGTCGGGGATCAGCTCAAAAAAGGCGCTGCGCTCAATGCCATCCAGATAGCAGAGCAGATGATAAAGGACCAACTATTGTGATCAACAAAAGACATGAGAACGGGGCGCTGCCCCGTTCTGTTTGTCATTCAGGTTCGGGATACGGAGCGTGGCTGACGGACGTCATTTACCGTCAGTCCGGTATGATACTTGTCCTGTTGTTCCTGCTGACGATCAGTTATTCAGTCACCGCTGCGACCAGTGTATATGCGTCATATCCGGGTACTCCGGTTGCTTCCTTAACGGTAGGCAGCGGTCCTTACGGTATTTCAGGGAACGGAACGTATGCGGTCGTTGCCGAAAGCCTGACCGGTAAGATCGACATTATTAATCTCTCAAACTTCACGCTTCTGAACACGAGTATATATGCAGGAACAAACCCTTCCATAGTTACTGTTACGCCGGACGGTTCATATGCCTACATTACGGGTTACGGAAACAGCGGCTCCAACAGTACTGTTTATGCCGTGAGCCTGAACAATACCACTAATTTTACGACGTCCACGATTTCTGTCGGGAGCGGACCCATTGGTATTAACATAGCGGATAACCAGGTGTTTGTAACGAATTACAGCAGCAACTCGTGGTCTTATTTTCCTGTCGGTTCAGCATCTGCGTCTACAGTAAATTCGATGGGAGGCTGCCCTATCGCTATTGCAGCAAATGCAAACGGGACATATGTCTATGTTGCAAACAGCACTTCAAATACTGTTACGGTATTTCGGTATGGTTATAATGTAGCAAATACCTACGGCGTGATGTTGACCGTGACCTCGTCCTCATTTTCATATCCTGATGCCCTTGCGCTGGTGCCGAACTCCTCGACCCTGTATGTAGCGAATGCAGCTAATAACACGATCTCGGTCATCAATACATCCACCAATGCCGTGTCGCAAACGATATCTACACTGCCAGCAGGTGGTCGTCCGAACGGCCTTGTGTTGACACCGGATAACTCGACACTCATGGTTTTGAACTCGCCCGCCGGAGGAATAACCTATATCAATGTATCCGACAACTCTGTTTTAAGCAATTTTCCCTTTAGTTCAAATCCAAACATTCCAAACATTGAACAGGCTTACATAACATCCAACGGTCCCACCGCGTATGTCACGGACTATGCAAATAACACGGTCTATCAACTCGCCAATGTCGTTAATATACTATCAACAACCCCGTCGGCAATCAACGATTCGAACAACAACGTATCCACCATTACATGGTCTTCAACCATGTCGGGAACCTATGAAGTAGAGATAGGCGGTAATGGCATCATGGGCAGTGGAACACCGATACCCGGAGACAGCGGCTCTGTGACCGCAGGCCAGACGATGACGACGGCGATCTATGCTTCAGACCTCATCAACCTTGCCGGTGGTGCAAACGGCCCCTACACTATCTACATATATGTCAAGACGTCCAGCTTAACCGCCTATGGGGTCACCAGTATAATTCTGTTGACCGTACCCCCGCAGCCGGCGACCAACCTTACAGCAACGCCGAACGACAGCAAGGCACTTCTGAACTGGACTGCGAGTCCTTCCCTCTACGTCGGCGGTTATGAGGTATACTATGCGACATCGCCGTTTGACATTACCAGTCTGCCGTCGACAAAGGCCGATGCGGGCAACAACCAATCGTACACGCTGGGCGGGCTTGTCAATGGAACACCGTATGCCATAGGCCTTGTTACCTATGACCAGGCTGGTAATACCAGCGGACTGAGTAACACGGTCACCGTGATACCCGTCTACATACCCAGTCCCTCGGACCTTGCAGGGCAGAAGGGGAACTGCTTTATTGCAACGGCAGCGTATGGATCGTATGACGACTTC